>NZ_CAKAKP010000004.1:0-276220 GCF_916700555.1 Streptococcus sp. Marseille-Q5112 | reverse complement strand
GATAAGCTAGTAGAATAATTAAAATTAAAGGGACAATGCCTTTAGACGTTAGCAAGTCACTTATAGCTGTCAACTTAAAACTAAGTATGAAGTTGATAACAACTGCGTACAAAATAGCTAGTAGTGGCAATTTTACAAATAAAAAAGATTTGTATTTTATGGAAGTATGAACTGCACCCCAAAAGTTAGACAGAAAAAATCTAACTTTTGGGGTGTTTTTATTATGAAATTAACTTATGATGATAAAGTTCAGATCTATAAACTTAGAAAACAAGGATATAGCATAGAGAAGCTTTCAAATAAATTTGGGATAAACAATTCTAATCTTAGGTACATGATTAAATTGATTGATCGTTACGGAATGGAGTTCGTCAAAAAAGGAAAGAATTGTTACTATTCACCTGAACTAAAACAAGAGATCATTGATAAAGTTCTTCTCGAAGGTCGTTCGCAAATAAGGGTATCTCTAGATTATGCTCTTCCAAGTGTTGGAATGTTGCCTAATTGGCTGGCACAATATAAGAAAAACGGGTATACTATTGTTGAGAAAACAAGAGGGAGAGCACCTAAAATGGGACGTAAACCAAAGAAGAAGCCCGAAGAGATGACAGAGCTAGAGCGACTTCAAGCAGAAAATGAGTACTTGAGAGCGGAGAATGCCATTCTAAAAAAGTTGAGAGAACTCCGATTGAGGGACGAAAAGGAGCGAAAAGAAAAACAGAAATTGTCCGAGGATTGGTAACGGAGTTTGCCTTAGAGATTCTTCTAAAGATTATTAAGCTAGCTCGTTCAACCTATTATTACCAGCTAAAGCAGTTAAATAAAAGCGATAAAAATCATGATATTAAAGATGAAATTCAAGCTATTTTTACTGAGCATAAAGGAAATTATGGTTATCGCCGAATGACTCTAGAATTGAGGAATCGTGGTTTTGTAGTGAACCATAAGAAGGTCCAACGTCTGATGAAGATCCTTGGTTTAAGTGCCCGAATTCGTCGTAAACGCAAGTATTCTTCCTACCAAGGAGAGATTGGCAAGAAAGCAGATAACCTTATTCAACGCCAATTTGAAGCATCGAATCCAATGGAAAAGTGCTATACAGATGTGACAGAGTTTGCCATTCCGGCAAGCAGCCAAAAGCTCTATTTATCACCAGTTTTAGATGGTTTTAACAGCGAAATTATCGCCTATAATCTTTCTACGTCACCGAACTTGATACAAGTGAAAGATATGCTAGAACAAACCTTTACAGAGGAATATTACGAAAATACAATTCTCCATAGTGACCAGGGATGGCAATACCAACACGATTTCTATCATCATTTTTTAGAGGATAAAGGAATCCAGCCATCTATGTCGCGTAAGGGTAACAGCCCAGACAACGGCATGATGGAATCCTTCTTTGGTATTTTGAAATCCGAAATGTTTTATGGTTACGAGAAGACGTTTAAATCACTTAATCAATTGGAGCAAGCTATTGTAGACTATATTGATTACTACAACAATAAACGCATTAAGGTAAAATTAAAAGGACTTAGTCCTGTGCAATACAGAACTAAATCCTTTACTTAAATTATTTGTCTAACTTTTTGGGGTCAGTACACTTTTGAACTGGTTCCTTTTTTTATTTTCAAAATCTTGATTTAGGCTTTTTCACGAATGACCAAAACACCATCTTCCATGTCAGCTTCTAGGTGTTTAGCATCAAGATTATCCAAGTGGAAATCTGTCACTTTATCTCGGATTTGTTGTTCAACCACACGACGGAGTGGACGAACACCCATAACTTCATCATATCCTTCTTCAGTCATGTATTCTTTAGCAGCTTCGCTCACTGCCAAGTCAATGTCTTTCTTAGAAAGCGTCTTGTTAACTTCAACCAACATCAAGTCCACAATCTTAGAAAGATCTTCTTTGCTCAAGTGTGAGAATTCGATGACAGCATTGAAACGGTTAAGGAATTCTGGACGGAAGTAAGGTTTCAAACGATCCATCAATTCTGGTTTATCAGCATCTTCTGTCAAGTTAGCTTCGTAACCAAAGCCTGCGTTTGAAGTTGCGATAATCACCGTATTCTTGAAGTTGACAGTGTTACCTTGACCATCTGTCAAACGACCATCGTCCAAAACTTGAAGGAGAAGGGTGATGACTTGAGGGTCAGCCTTTTCAATTTCGTCGAGAAGGACGATTGAGTATGGATTGCGACGGACGCGTTCTGTCAAGGTATTGTTGTTGTCATCGTAACCAACATAACCTGCAGTTGTACCAATCAATTTAGATACGGCTGTGCGGTCGCTGTATTCTGACATGTCCAAACGGATGATAGCATCTTTCGTTCCGAACATATCAAGAGCCAATTGTTTAGCCAACTCAGTCTTACCAACACCAGTAGGACCTACAAAGAGGAAGCTACCGATTGGGCGATTTCCTTCATCAAAACCAGCACGGTTACGACGGATAGCTTTTGCTACTGCTTCAACGGCCTTATCTTGACCAATAACTTTCGTCTGCAAACGATGACCCATATCTTTCAAACGTTCGATGTCCGTAGCCCCCATTTGAGATACTGGAATACCCGTCATACGTTCTACAGATTCAGCCACATCGTTGACACTTGCAGTCACTTTCATATCTTCTGTATGGTTTTCGATTTTCTTTTCCAATTCTGCGATGCGTGTTTTATAGTTTAGAGCTGCTTCAAAATCTTCTGCCTCAACTGCTTTTTCTTGCTTGTCTTTTTCCGCCTCAATTTCACGTTCAACAGCATGAACATCTGTTACTGGATGCTGAGCTGCCAAGTGAGCCGCTGTTACATCGACAAGGTCGATAGCCTTATCTGGCAAGCTGCGTTGTGGAATGTATTGGACAGAATAATCTACTGCTGCTTTCAAGACTTCATCTGGCAAGATGACATTATGGTGTTGTTGATAGAGATCACGAATCCCTTGAAGGATTTTAAAGGTATCCTCTGCTGAAGGAGCATTGACCTTAACTTCGTTGAAACGACGAGCAAGAGCTGCATTTTTCAAGATGGTGTTACGATATTCGTCTTGAGTTGTCGCTCCAATCACAGTCAATTCCCCACGAGAGAGGGCTGGCTTGAGAATATCCGCAAGCCCTTTAGATCCACTATCTCCACCAGTGCTACCAGCACCGAGAATTTGGTGAATTTCATCAAAGAAGAGAATGATATTTCCCGCTTCTTTGACCTCATTGACTAGGTTTTGAACGTTTTCTTCAAAGCTACCACGGTATTGAGTACCAGCCTCAAGACCTGAGATATCAATGGAAATGATTTCCTTATTCTTAATAGCAGCTGGAACATCTCCGTTCACAATGGCTTGTGCTAGACCTTCGACAACGGCTGTCTTACCAACACCTGCATCTCCGACAAGTACAGGATTGTTCTTGGTACGACGTGAGAGGATTTCAGCTGTTTCTTGAATTTCCTTGTTTCGTCCGATAACAGGATCCAGCTTTCCCTCACGCGCTTCTGCAGTCAAGTTTCGACCTAGTTTTGCAAGTACACCGTCTTGTTTCATACCTGATGCCTGTTGTGGCATTTTTCCATCAACTTCTGCATTTCCTGGCAATTGGCCAGTTGCACGATAGTGAGCAAATTCCTCAGGTGTGACTTCGCGTCCATTAATTAAGTAACGGCGATTTTCAGAACTATATCCACGCATACCACCCATCAATTGGTTAAATAAATCATCCATGTTGTTAAAATTATTAAAGTTGTTGTTCATATTCTTTACCTCTTTTTGTTATTTATTATTACTGATATTGACTATCTTTGACCTTTGTTTTAAAAAATTTAGACTAGCTAAATCGCTACTCTACGTACTATTTCTGGTTTTTCTTTTTCAAGCAGGAGTAGACTATCTTTACTTCTAAAGATTTCTAGATTAAACATAGACCCCACCTCTTTCTATTTTACTTTAAATAAGTGTTCTAGCAAGGTTTTCATTTACCTTACGTTCATAATATACTACATTAGTCAAAAAAGGTCAAGTAATTTGACTTTAATTGACCAATAAATTTTACAAAAAGAAGAACTAGCTTTTAACTAGTCCTTCTTTGTATTATTTTATATAATCTTAGCTCAACGCATCCAAGGCATCATCCATTGAAAGAACTTCGTGGAATACACGTTGTGTCAATTCAGTTTTTTGTTCTGGAGTGAGGTATTTAGTGTTTACACAGTATCCAGAGATACGTACGATAACGTCTTCACCTGACATGATCTTTTCGTAAACATCGTTCAAGTCCATAACGTTCAAGTTAACGTGTTGTCCACCGTTTTCGAAGTAACCATCAAGGATTGTTACCAAGTTATCAACTTGTTCATCACGAGTCTTACCAAGAGCACGAGGTGAAACTTGTGTAGTCAATGAGATACCATCAGCTGCATAACTAAAGTCAAGGCTAGAAAGTGAGTTCAAGTTTTGCAACCATCCACCTTTAGCTTTGTTAGATGGGTTAGCACCTGGTGAGAAGAATTCAAGTTTAGACAAGTTCACAGAACCATCTTCGTTGAGGTATACACCTTTGTGGACTGGTGAGTTACCAGTTTGTTTAGAGTAAGCAACATTAGATGTGATAGTCAAAAGTGAAACTGTAGCTTCCGCATCTTTATAAAGTTTATGGCTACGTAGACGAGTTGTGTAAGCTTCAATCAACCATTCTGCCAATTCGTTTGAACGTGGGTCGTCTTCACCCCAACGTGGGTATTCACCGATTGTTTCGTAATCGTAGATGTAGCCATTTTCATCACGGATTGGTTTAACTGTAGCGTACTTGATAGCTGACAATGTATCAACTGTGTTAGCAAATCCACAGATACCGAATCCCATGTTCGCACGTTGTTTAGTTGGCAAGAATGCCATTTGAACAGCTTCGTAGTTGTACTTATCAGTCATGTAGTGGATGATGTTCAAAGCATCTACGTAAGTGTCAGTCAACCAGTCAAGAGATTTTTCAAAGTTAGCTTTAACTGATTCAAATTCAAGAACTTCGTCACGGATTGGTTCGATGTCAAATACTTTGTAATCTTTGTGAACATCGTCATAACCACCGTTCAAACCAGTAAGAAGGGCTTTCAATACGTTTACACGCGCACCGAAGTACTGGATGTTGTGGCGTTGTTCTTCATTTTCTGGGTCAAGTGGAGACACACAGCATGAGATACAGCTCATTTCACCATATCCGTCTTTAGCCATTGTTGTTACACCTTCGTATTGGATAGAAGAGTGTTTGTGGCTCATGTGCATACAGTAGCGACGGAAGTTGTATGGCAATTTGTCAGTCCAAAGAACTGTTAAGTTTGGTTCTGGAGAGTTACCGATGTTGTCAAGAGTGTTCAAGAAACGGTAGTCCATCTTAGTAACACGGTGACGACCGTCGTTACCCATACCAGCCATAGAAGTTGTGATGAAAGTTGGGTCACCTGAGTACAATTGGTCGTAAGCTTTAGTACGAGCAAATTTAACTGTACGAAGTTTCATAACGAAATCATCAACGAATTCTTGGATTTCTGATTCAGTAAATGTACCACGAGCAAGGTCACGTTCTGCAAAGATGTCCAAAACGATTGGTACACGTCCTAGAGATGTAGCAGCACCGTTGATAACACGGCAGACAGACATGAAGGCGATGTTAACCCATTGGATAGCTTCTTTAACGTTCATCGCTGGTTTGCGAACGTCAACTCCGTAAAGGTCCCCCAAGCGAACAACTTGTTGCAATGCTTGGTATTGAAGGTTGATTTCTTCACGAAGACGGATTGTTTCTTCATCGATTTCTTCGATTGCATTCCAGTCGTTTACTTTTTCTTGCATCAAGTAGTCTGCACCGTAAAGAGCAAGACGTGCGTAAACACCGATGATACGACCGCGTGAGTATGCATCTGGAAGACCAGTTACAGTGTGTGCGTGACGTGCGCGACGGATGTTTGAAGTGTAAGCACGGAAAATACCGTCGTTAACTGTTGTTACGTATTTAGTGAAGATTTCGTGAACAGCTGGGTCTGGTTCGTATCCATTTTCTTTCAAAGTAGTTTCAGCCATACGGATACCACCTTTTGGCATGAAGTTCAATTTGAAGAGTTCATCGTTTTGGATACCGAAGATAACTTCGTTTTCTTTATCGATAAATCCTGCTGGGATATCAGCAATAGATGTTGGACGAGTGTCCATTGGGAAACGAGTTTCTTCGTAGTGTGCTTTAGTTTCTTCTACAATTTTTTTGATGTGAAGTGAACGTTCTGTTGGTCCTGCAAGGAAGCTTTCGTCTCCATCGTAAGGTGTGTAGTTAGCTTGTACGAAGCGTGATACACTTGCTTTTTCTTTCCAATCTACGCCTTTGAAGCCTTCCCAAGCTTTATCAAAAATATCTTGTGCTTCAACAACTGTCTTAACAACCATGTTAATGTCCTCTTTTTTCTTTCTAGTAACAGTCATCTGTTACATTCATGAGACAAGTATACCATACAGTAACCGATTTCAACAAGCGAAAAATCCCTGTTTTTACACTTTCTTTTCTAAAACAGTCTATACTTTACCCCAAACTGTATTATATTTTTGAAAAAAATATACCCTTTTTTCCTTTTTTCAGAAAAAAGGGTATAATAAAAGAAAATAAGCAGTAAAAAGGTGCTAGGCATGTTGATTTTTCCTTTGTTAAATGATTTGTCAAGAAAAATCATCCATATTGACATGGATGCCTTTTTTGCTGCGGTGGAAATCAGAGATAATCCTAAACTCAGAGGAAAACCTGTCATTATCGGAAGCGACCCTCGGCAAACAGGTGGGCGTGGTGTCGTGTCCACTTGTAGCTATGAAGCTCGAGCTTTTGGTGTCCATTCAGCCATGAGTTCCAAGGAAGCCTATGAGCGTTGCCCCCAGGCCGTCTTTATCTCAGGGAATTATGAAAAATACAAGTCTGTGGGATTCCAGATTCGAACTATCTTTAAGCGCTATACAGATTTGATTGAACCTATGAGTATTGACGAAGCCTATTTGGATGTAACAGAAAATAAACTCGGTATCAAGTCAGCGGTCAAAATCGCTCGCCTCATTCAAAAAGATATCTGGCAAGAACTCCATCTGACTGCTTCTGCTGGCGTTTCTTATAACAAATTCTTAGCTAAAATGGCTAGTGACTATCAAAAACCACATGGTCTGACAGTGATTCTACCTAACCAGGCTGAGGACTTTCTCAAACAAATGGATATTTCCAAGTTTCATGGAGTAGGAAAAAAGACGGTGGAACGACTTCATCAAATGGGTATTTTTACTGGCGCTGACCTACTTGAAGTTCCTGAAGTGACTCTGATAGACCGTTTTGGTAGACTGGGTTATGACCTTTATCGAAAGGCTCGTGGCATTCACAACTCTCCAGTCAAATCCAATCGTATCCGTAAATCAATCGGTAAGGAGAAAACCTATGGAAAGATTCTCCGTGCCGAGGAAGACATCAAAAAAGAGCTGATTCTTCTATCAGAAAGAGTCGCTCTCAATCTCAATCAGCAAGAAAAAGCTGGAAAAATTGTCATTTTGAAAATTCGCTACGAGGACTTTTCAACTCTCACTAAACGAAAAAGTCTGCCTCAAAAAACACAGGATGCTAGTCAGATAAGCCAAATAGCCCTGCAACTCTATGAAGAGTTAAGCGAAAAAGAAAGAGGGGTCCGCCTATTGGGGATTACCCTGACTGGATTTTAAAACCTTGAAGAGCTGCCCCTTCAAGGTTTTTCTTATACAAATAAACGGACAAAGCTATACAGTAGCAAGACGCTACCGAGTACAATACGGTATTTACCGAAAAGGGTAAAGTCGTGTTTTTTCACATAGCTGGTCAAAAAGCGAATAGCCACCATGCTGACTGCAAAAGCTACTCCCATCGCAACCAAGAGCAAGAACAATTGCCCAAAGTTCAAGAGTTGTCCTGCTTTTACAAATTTGAAAATCTTTAATGCACTAGCTCCAAACATAACAGGAATCCCTAAATAGAAGGTAAATTCTGTCACAACAGAACGACTCGTTCCATTTAACAAACCACCGACAATCGTTGCCCCAGAACGACTTGTTCCAGGTAAAAGGGCAAGAACTTGGAAGAGGCCGATATAGAAGGCTGTCGTATAAGGAAGCTTGTCCAACTCTGTTACACTTGGCTCGATAGCACGCACTTTATTGCGCTTTTCCAAATAGATAAAGGCAATCCCATAGATAATCAACATGAGAGCAACTGAAACCATATTATGGAAGTGAGTATCAAACCAATCATCAAACTTAAATACAGCAAGCAAAGGTAAAGTAGCTACAAGAACTTTAGACCACAGTTGCCAAGTTCGACGAACTTCCTGCTTGTCTTTACCCGGTTTAAAGGGATTGAGCTTATTAAAGTAAATCACCATAACCGCCAAAATCGCACCAAGCTGAATCACGACATTAAACATGGACATAAAGACTTCATTTTGATTTTGGTATTGGATAAATTCCTCTGCTAAAATCAAGTGACCTGTACTTGAAATCGGCAGCCATTCCGTAATTCCTTCAACAATACCGAAGAAGATAGATTTTAAAATTTCAATAAGATACATAGATTACTCCTTTTTTCTATCTTCCATTATAGCATATTTTTTTAGTCTGTGACAGTTCTCTTTAAAAGGCACCGATACTGCCACCGCCTCCACCTCCGGAGAAGCCACCGCCAGAACTTCCATTTCCAGAAGATACGGAATAGGTACTTGCTGTGTTTGCGATGCTGGCATAATGGCTCATTTGCGCGCTTGAATGATAAAACATACCGTGCCAGCCATAATCTACATAGAGATTGATATCTGGATTTCCCACTTTAATCTGATGAACCTTCATCAAATGGCTGACCTTGTCCGCATAGCCAAATAAGGTCGCATAGACCAAAAGGCGATTCCAGACCACAATACTTTCCAATTCAGCCTGATCCAATCTTGCAATCTCACGCAACATATTTTCAAAACTGGTCCAGAGATAGTAGACTTCTGCCCCTGCTTCATTCAGGACACCATCACGATTATCTAGTCGAAGCTTCCAATAATAGAAAACAGCCAAAACCAAACCTAGAAAACCAAGTATTGGCAAGGGGATGTAAAGATAGCCATAAACATCCAAACTGTACAAGAACAAGCCAAATTCGATAAATAGGGGCAGGATAGTCAAAGCACCCATACCCACTTGCAAGGCCTTTTCCCCACCAGTTAAAGGACGGTAGTAATCCGGAAGCCCCCAGAAGGTAACTCTATTTCTCACTCCTTCTTGCATCTCTTTCAATACTTCTTCAAAAGAAGATTTGAGCTGACGCCCCTTTGCTTGAATCCGTTTTTCATCAGAGACTTTTGCTCTACGATAAAGGCTATCAGATACCTTGTAATCCGCAAACAAATTGGAAAGAGTTTCTTCTTTTTTGCCTGAAAAAGCCAGATCTAGACAGTCTTTCTCAAAGCCTGACAAACCATCTTCTTTTACTAGCCTCAAACCAACTGCATCTCCTTCTGAAATGATAGAGACATTTCCACGGTCTATCACATCTAGCAAGGTAGCTTGAATAAGTTGATCAAAGGTGAATTTTCCAGCTCCCTTGACCAAGGGACTCACTTCCTCCAAGGAGGTAGAGTAGACAGCCTCTGATAAAACCATAGGCTCTAATTCCATTGGTGGTTCATAGATACGATGATTTTTGGCATATTTGACCGAAGGAGTGGTCTTTCTTCTATAAATAAAATAAAAGCAAATACTCAATAACAAGGAGATAGAAAGTATAGAAGGAAACACCCACGTAACGAGTTGTTTACTTTGCTCTTTTTCTTTAAAAATCGAGTCTTCTATCTTATTAAACTCTTCTAAACGATTGCCTTTCAATCCCTGATCCCTAGCGCTAGCAAAATCAGTTCGAGGCCAGTATGCATGCAATTCAACTCCACGCTTAGCCGGAAGATTGTCTAAACGGATAGTATAATCAAGGTTACTCTTTTCAATCGTTCCCTCTCTAAAAAGTTTCCCTGTATGGAAAAAGAGTTTTTCAGCCCCCTTATCTCCCCTTACATGAAATTCAAACTTTCCAATAGCCCCTGAACTATCTGTCAGAGGTTGCCAATTTAATTCAGCGATGTCATCATATAGAAAAAGCAAATTTTTTAAGTTCCAGACAAGGTCAACTTCAACTGTGTCGCCATCTTGACCTGGATTATAAACTTTAACAGTATAACCATCTGCTCCTTCTGTTACTTCGCTAGTAACATCTGTCAGTTCAGCACCGTTTTTCGCAGCCTGAACCTTCGGATGAGGGTCAATGTCAAATCCGCTAGGCATCTTGCCAGCACGTCCAAGTCCCACGATTTGGCCCTTAAAGTCCTCCTCAAACTGATAAACTATCTTTTGTCTAAATTCTGCCGTATTGTCTGCATGAATATACAAATCTCCTTGATAAGAGTTTATCTTGAAATCAATGGCAAAAACAGAGAGTGGAAGAAGGCAAAACAAGCCTAACACCAGTAAGAAAAAAGTTTTTTTCATCAACTAATCCCCCTTTTTATCTTTGCTATCATTATATCATTTTTTCTCAAGTAAGGGCTTACCTATATTGAAAAATAGAGTTTTTTTCGATAAAATAGGAGACAGTTATTTTTTAATAGATTAGAAATAGGAGAAATCATGAGAAAAATATACTTATCTATTTTCACAAGTCTCTTGCTGATGCTGGGACTTGTCAATGTTGCTCAAGCCGATGAATATTTACGCATCGGTATGGAAGCGGCATATGCCCCCTTTAACTGGACTCAGGATGATGATAGCAATGGGGCTGTCAAAATCGATGGGACTAACCAGTATGCTAACGGATACGATGTTCAAATCGCCAAGAAAATCGCTAAGGACTTAGGTAAAGAACCTTTGGTTGTTAAAACAAAGTGGGAAGGCCTAGTTCCTGCCCTTACTTCTGGTAAGATCGACATGATTATCGCAGGTATGAGTCCTACTGCCGAGCGTAAACAAGAAATTGCCTTTTCAAGTAGCTACTACACTAGCGAACCAGTTCTACTGGTCAAAAAAGATTCTGCCTACGCAAATGCCAAATCTTTAGATGACTTTAATGGTGCAAAAATCACTTCTCAACAAGGGGTTTACCTTTACGATTTGATTGCACAAATCACAGGTGCTAAAAAAGAAACAGCCATGGGAGACTTCGCTCAAATGCGCCAAGCTCTTGAGGCTGGTGTCATCGATGCCTATGTTTCTGAACGCCCAGAAGCACTGACTGCTGAAGCTGCCAACTCTAAGTTTAAGATGGTCCAAGTAGAACCTGGTTTCAAAACTGGAGAAGAAGATACGGCTATCGCCATTGGACTTCGTAAAGATGACAATCGTATTAGCCAAATCAATGCCAGCATTGAAACCATTTCAAAAGATGACCAAGTTACCTTGATGGATCGTATGATCAAGGAACAACCTGCCGAAGCTACAACAACTGAAGAGACTAGCAGTAGTTTCTTTAGCCAAGTCGCTAAAATTCTTTCTGAGAACTGGCAACAACTATTGCGTGGTGCTGGTATCACTCTTTTAATCTCAATCGTTGGAACCATCACAGGTCTCATTATTGGACTTGCCATTGGTGTCTTCCGTACTGCTCCTCTATCTGAGAATAAAGCCATTTATGGCTTACAAAAACTAGTCGGCTGGATTCTCAATGTCTACATTGAAATTTTCCGTGGTACCCCAATGATCGTTCAATCGATGGTTATCTACTATGGAACTGCCCAAGCTTTCGGTATCAACCTTGACCGCACACTGGCTGCTATCTTCATCGTTTCGATCAACACTGGTGCCTACATGACTGAAATCGTACGTGGTGGTATTCTAGCAGTTGACAAGGGACAATTTGAAGCTTCGACTGCTCTTGGTATGACCCATAACCAAACCATGCGTAAGATTGTCCTCCCTCAGGTAGTTCGTAACATCCTACCAGCAACTGGTAATGAATTTGTCATCAATATCAAAGATACATCTGTATTGAACGTTATCTCGGTTGTCGAACTTTACTTCTCAGGAAATACCGTAGCAACTCAAACCTATCAATACTTCCAGACATTTACAATCATCGCCGTGATTTACTTTGTCCTCACCTTCACCGTAACACGTATCCTACGCTTCATCGAGCGCCGAATGGACATGGATACCTATACTACAGGTGCTAACCAAATGCAAACGGAGGATTTGAAATAATGACACAAGCAATCCTTGAAATTAAACACCTCAAGAAATCCTATGGACAAAACGAAGTGCTAAAAGACATTTCTCTGACCGTCCACAAGGGAGAAGTCATCTCTATCATCGGAAGCTCTGGAAGCGGAAAATCAACCTTCCTACGCTCCATTAACCTACTTGAAACACCAACTGATGGACAAATCCTTTATCATGGACAAAACGTCCTCGAAAAAGGCTATGACCTCACGCAATACCGTGAAAAGTTGGGGATGGTGTTCCAATCCTTTAACCTCTTTGAAAATCTTAACGTACTTGAAAACACAATTGTCGCTCAGACGACTGTCCTTAAACGCGAACGTACAGAAGCTGAAAAGATTGCCAAAGAAAACCTTGAAAAGGTCGGCATGGGAGAACGCTACTGGCAAGCGAAACCAAAACAACTCTCAGGTGGTCAAAAACAACGTGTGGCCATCGCTCGTGCCCTCTCCATGAATCCGGACGCCATTCTCTTTGATGAACCAACATCAGCTCTCGATCCAGAAATGGTTGGAGAAGTCCTCAAAATCATGCAAGATCTGGCTCAGGAAGGCTTGACTATGATTGTCGTAACCCACGAAATGGAATTCGCCCGTGATGTCTCTCACCGTGTTATCTTTATGGATAAGGGGGTGATTGCTGAAGAAGGCAAACCAGAAGACCTCTTCACCAATCCTAAAGAAGACCGTACAAAAGAGTTCCTTCAACGCTATCTCAAATAAAAAGAAAAGGCTGCATCAACCGTGCAGTCTTTTTGCTGTCCTCATACTCTTCGAAAATCTCTTCAAACCACGTCAGCTCTATCTGCAACCTCAAAACAGTGTTTTGAGCAACCTACGGCTAGCTTCCTAGTTTGCTCTTTGATTTTCATTGAGTATCAAAATGAAAAGGCAGACCTTATTCAAGAATCCGCCATTATCCAAAGATTAATCTTCAAATTTTTCATGATTTTTATCATAGAAATCAATTAAACCTAGAGCTGTTTCAAACGAAATATTTTTTACTTTTGCACGCCCCTGCGCTAGAGCAATGATAGACATTTCACGCGCATTCGTTTCTTTAGAGATACGGTAGCCTGTGATTTTCTTATCACGAACCCAGCCAACAACTGATTCTACTTTTTCAAAGTTTGACTTAGCCATGTCCTTCTCCTATTTTCTTCTTTACGATATTTAATTGTATACGTTTTTATGACTTTTGTCAATAAAAAAACATATATTCAATAAAATTAATGATTTATTTTTCTATTACTATCTTATTAAAGCCGATAATATATAGGTTTCCCCTTGCTATAAACCATTAGTAAATACCTTTAAAATAATTGTATTATTAACTCTTTTGTTTGTAAAATTATTCATACTTTGCAAATAGCAATTCTTGATAGATTAGACAGGTTTTATACTCAACTTTATTCTATTTACCTAACTTTAAAATAATATTTCTAATAGCAGAAGACTTGCTCTCCACACTATTACTAACTATTATTTCTCTTCTCCTTCTTTGATATTCTTCCTGCCTTTATAAGCACCTTTCACTTGCTCAACTGGTACTATTTATTTACTTTATCAATATTCCTTTTATTTCTTCAAACCTATAAAAAGATGAGTAGTTAGGAAACAATAGTATCCTATCTTCCAATATTTTCCACTGTTTTTATCTTCTTAGTATCTTATCACTCTTCTCAGTTAACTCAGTATAAGGCTTCTCATTAGTATTGATTATTTTTTCTAATTCCTATTATATTTAGCCAATTTTTAGATTAGACATATATAAAATAGTGTATTCTAAAAATACTCCTTATATATAACAAGTAATTTTACTACCTTACTATAAACCGAATCAAAAAATAATAGGTACTATAATGACTTGTGATAGAAATAGCGTAATCGATTTCCTAAGTCCATAGGAATCGCCCCCTTTCTTCACCCTCATTATAGCACCTATACATCTGTTGTGCAAATAATATGATATTTTTTTATTAGTCCTCAGACAAGCATATTATAGAGCGTTTCATTACCATTTAAGTTAATATAAGATGGATCAAAACCTTCCATTCGACGAATCAAGCCTGCATAATCATGCTTATCTGCCAAGGCAATCCCAATCAATACTGGGCCTGTCCCCTTGCTAGCTCGTTTGATATACTCAAAACGTGTGATATCATCATTTGGCCCCAAGATATCATTTACAAACTCACGCAAAGCCCCCGGACGCTGTGGAAAATTAACCACAAAGTAATGCTTGATCCCATCATAAATCAAGGCACGTTCTTCCATTTCTGGCATACGGTTGATATCATTATTTCCTCCAGAAATGATACAACAAATGGTTTTCCCCTTGATATATTCAGCCAACACCTCTAGAGAGGCGATACTAGCCGCTCCAGCAGGTTCTGCAACAATCCCTTGCTTAGAGTAAAGGTCAATCAAGGTTTCAGAAATCAACCCCTCATCGACACCTACTAAAGTCTGAACATGTTGACGAGTTGCTTCATAGGTCAACTGACCTACTTTTTGCACGGCAATCCCATCAGCAAATTTATCAATCTCCTTGAGTTTAACAGGTCCACCAGCTTCAAAGGCAGCCTTCATGGAACGCGCTCCATTAGCCTCTACACCGATAACCTCAATTTCTGGACTTGTTTCCTTGATATAGGTAGAAACCCCAGCAATGAGACCGCCGCCACCAATAGGAACCAAGACAGCATCAAAATCAATCGATTCTTTTCGAGCTTCTTCTAAAATCTCATAAGCAACTGTTCCTTGACCTGCCTGAACATGGGCATCATCAAAAGGATCAATAAAGGTACGATTTTCAGAAACTGTAAATTCTTGAGCTGCTTTAGCTGAGGCATCAAAGGTATCTCCAACTAGTTTAATGGTTACGAAGTCACCACCAAAAAAGCGAACCTGGCCAATCTTTTGTTGCGGAGTTGTAATGGGCATAAAAATAGTAGCAGGAATCTTCATTTCATTACAAGTATAGGCAACTCCCTGCGCATGGTTTCCCGCAGAAGCACAGACTACCCCACGCTCACGCTCTTCCTTGCTGAGCTGAGAAATAGCATAATAGGCACCACGAATTTTAAAGGAACGAACACGTTGAGCATTTTCCTTTTTCAAATAAATCTTAGCACCATACTTCTCCGATAAATAATGGTCATAATCCAGTGGGGTATTCACAACCACACCGTTCAAGACCTTGTGAGCCTTGATGATATCTTTTGAACTTAACATCTTTTTCTCCTAGACTATTTCATACTATCGCAATCCATCCTTTCAAACAGAGATGAATTGATTATAAAAGCGAGTTAGGTCCCCCCAACTCGCCTTCAACTTGATTTCTATCAATTAGTTATAGATTTTGAATGCATCGTCGTCGTTTTTACCAACGAATGGCATTGCTTTACGCAATTCTGCACCAACTTTTTCAATTTCAAGGTTAGCTGCTTGTTCACGGTAAGCAGTCAATTTTGGACGTCCAGCTTTATAATCATTCACAAAGTCATTCGCAAATTTACCATTTTGGATGTCCGCCAAGACAGCTTTCATGTTTTCTTTAACTTGCTCAGTGATTACACGTGGACCTGATACATAGTCACCGTACTCAGCAGTGTTTGAAATTGATTGACGCATTTTCTTGAAGCCACCTTCGTAAATCAAGTCAACAATCAATTTCATTTCGTGAAGAACTTCAAAGTAAGCCAATTCTGGAGCGTAACCTGCTTCTGTCAAGACTTCGAAACCTGCTTCGATAAGGGCAGTCAAACCACCACAAAGTACAGCTTGTTCACCAAACAAATCTTCTTCAGTTTCTTCTTTATAAGTTGTTTCAAGAAGACCTACACGAGCTGCCCCAACACCTTTACACCAGTCCATAGCAATGTTTTTAGCATTTCCTGTTGCATCTTGATAAACTGCGTAAAGAGCTGGCACACCAAATCCTTCTTCGTAAGTACGACGTACCAAGTGTCCTGGTCCTTTAGGAGCACACATGAAGACATCTACATCTGCAGGAACTTTGATAAATTCAAAGTGAATGTTGAAACCATGGGCAAATCCAACTGCATTTCCAGCTTCCAAGTTTGGAGCGATTTCTGCTTCGTACAATTCTTGTTGGATTTCGTCTGGTGCCAAAATCATGATAACATCAGCCAATTTAGTAGCTTCTGCTACTGTGTAAGTGTCAAATCCATCTTCTTTTGCTTTGTCAAAAGATTTACCTGGACGTACACCGATGATGACATCGCGACCAGAATCACGCAAGTTTTGAGCATGCGCATGTCCTTGCGAACCATAACCAATAACGGCGATTTTTTTACCGTCAAGTGCTGCTACTTTAACATCTTTTTCATATTCCATTTGAACTGCCATAGTTTTTCTCTCTTTTCTATTATTTATTGCCTTTTAGGCTGGTTTAACAAATTTAAGTTAGATTTTTAATCGCGGGTAAATCCAGTTGCACCAGTTCGAGCAATATTGCGAATACCGTATGGTCGAATGACTCGCAATAGAGCTTCACTCTTTTCAGCATTTCCAGTCATCTGAATGGTAATCGAGCTTGGCGCTACGTCTACCACCGTTGCACGGAAAGGTTGAATAATCGCTAAAATCTCAGCTCGCTTCTCAGCTGGCGCTGACATCTTAACCAAAATTACCTCGCGCTCCAAATGAGGCTTGTCTGTAATATCACGAATGCGAATCACATCAATCTGACGATTAAGTTGCTTAATGATTTGTTCCACTTCATCATGAGAAGCTACATCAATAATAATGGTGATACGCGATACATTCGGATCTTCTGTTGCTCCAACAGAGATACTTTCGATATTAACCTGACGACGAGACAGAACGCCAGTAAAGCGATTGAGGACTCCTGAACGATTTTGTAGTTTTGCTGTTAACATTCTACGCATGGAACTTCACCCCCAACATCTCATGATTACTCTTACCAGCTGGTACCATTGGTAGCACCTGTTCCTTACGAGAAATATCTACCTCGATTAGCATAGGAACATCCTCAGTGATGACTTCAAGGTCTTGAGCCAAGGTCTCAGGATTGTCAAACTTATAGTTTTTAATACCGTAAGCTTGTGCCATCAGTTGGAAATCAGGAAGGGTATCAAAGACTGACTCTGATGTTCTACCTTCATAGAAGGATTCCTGCCACTGGCGAACCATTCCAAGTGAGTGATTGTTCAGCATGACCACCTTGATTGGCACCTTATAAATGTTCAAAATAGCCAATTCCTGGTTAGTCATTTGGAAACCGCCATCCCCAACAAACAAGACTACTTCCTTATCTGGGTTAGCAATTTTAGCTCCAATTGCTGCTGGAATTCCAAATCCCATGGTTCCCAAACCGCCTGAAGTTACTAACTGACGTTCATTTTGGTAGGGATAATACTGGGCTGTCCACATTTGGTGTTGACCAACGTCTGTTACCACAATGGCATCTCCATTTGTCAATTCACCAATTCGTTCAATAACAGCTTGCGGCTGAACCACACGCTCTTTCTTATCATAAGAACGAACGCGGTTCTTGTCTTTAGTAACTTTTTCAATCCATTTCTCAGTATTGTTATGAACTGTCGGTTCTGCTAGTAACATTTGCAAGGCTTTCTTAGCATCTCCAACTACAGGAATATCTGCACTGATAATCTTGCCAATCTCGGCTGGGTCAATATCAATGTGAGCAACCTTTGCATTCTTAGCAAAAGTCTTAGGATTCCCCGTCAAGCGGTCATCGAAACGACAACCAATACTAATCATAAAGTCCGCTTCCGTCATTGCAATATTAGCTGCGAAAGACCCATGCATACCTCCCATTCCAAGGAAGAGTGGATGAGTCGTTGCAATCGTACCTTGTCCCAAAAGACTGGTTACCACTGGAATCTGATAGCGTTCTGCAAATCCATTTAGTTCCGCAGCAGCTTCAGCATAACTAATTCCACCACCAGCTAGCAAGACTGGCTTTTTAGCCTTGGATAATTGCTTCAAGATTTTCTTGATTTGCATATCATTCGGCTCAAGAGTCGGTTGATAACTTGGTAAGTTCACTTCTGGTGAATAGATGAAGTCTGTTTCCAAAGCAGATACGTCTTTAGGTAGGTCAATTACAACTGGTCCTGGTCGACCTGTAGTTGCGATATGGACAGCTTCCGTAATGATTCGAGGGATATCAGCTGTCTCACGAACTTGGTAATTGTACTTAGTGATTGGCATGGTAATTCCCACAATGTCTGCCTCCTGAAAGGCATCCTTCCCAATCCCTGCTCGCGCTACCTGACCTGTAAAGACCAAAAGGGGAACACTGTCGCTCATGGCATCCGCAATCCCTGTAATGGCATTGGTTGCTCCCGGTCCGCTAGTGACGACGGCAACACCCAACTTTCCAGTTGATTTAGCATAACCTTCAGCTTCATGCAGACAGCCTTGCTCATGGCGTCCTAGAATGTGGCGAATGCCTTTAAAATTATATATCGCATCATAAAAAGGCAAGACCGCACCACCAGGATAACCAAAGATGGTATCAATTCCTAAATCACGAAGTGTTTCCAAAACTAGGTTCGACCCCGTCTTAGGAGATTCTAAACTGATTTTCTCCATTGTTCCCCTTTCTCTTCACTTAAAAATAACTTGTTACTATCATACCATTTTTTCAAAATTTTTCAAGAGAAAAGAAGAAATTTTCTGAATTTTCTATTTTAACGTTTATTTATGAATATTATTCTATTTTTTATAAGTTTTAAAATATAATTCACATTCTTTAGCAATTTATTTGCATTTATATTGTAAATTTCTTTAACTCATTTTTATATGAAATTTTTTTGAGCGCACTGCACGTTTGCAGAGTTAATGAAATTTATAATAACTATACAAAAAGGAAGCCACTAAGTGACTTCCTTCTAGAGTGAGGACTGATTAGTCTTCACCTTTGTTTTTCTTAATGATTTCTTCTTGTACTGACTTAGGTACATCTTCGTAGTGGTCAAATACCATCATGAATGTACCACGTCCTTGAGATGCAGAACGAAGAACTGTTGCGTAACCGAACATTTCAGCAAGTGGAACGTAAGCACGAACGATTTGGCTGTTACCATGTGCTTCCATACCATCTACACGTCCACGACGAGCAGTTACGTGACCCATAACATCACCAAGGTTTTCTTCTGGAACAGTGATTGTTACAAGCATCATTGGCTCAAGGATAGCTGGTTGTGCTGATTTAGCAGCTTCTTTAAGAGCAAGTGAAGCCGCGATCTTGAAGGCAGTTTCAGATGAGTCGACATCGTGGTATGAACCATCGTAAAGCTTAGCTTTAACGTCAACCATTGGGTAACCTGCAAGAACACCGTTAGCCATAGATTCTACCAAACCTTTTTCAACCGCTGGGATAAATTCGCGAGGAACCACACCACCGACGATTGCGTTTTCGAATTCGAATCCTTTACCTTCTTCATTTGGAGTAAATTCAATCCATACATCACCAAATTGACCTTTACCACCAGACTGACGTTTGAAGAATCCACGTGCTTGAGTAGAAGCGCGGAATGTTTCACGGTAAGATACTTGAGGAGCACCTACGTTCGCTTCAACTTTGAACTCACGACGCATACGGTCAACAAGGACGTCAAGGTGAAGCTCACCCATACCAGAAATAACTGTCTCACCAGTTTCAACGTTTGTTTCAACGCGGAATGTTGGATCTTCTTCAGCCAATTTTTGAAGGGCGATACCCATCTTATCTTGGTCAGCTTTAGATTTTGGCTCAACCATCAATTGGATAACTGGTTCTGGAACGTTGATTGACTCAAGGATGATTTTAGCTTTTTCATCTGTCAATGAGTCACCAGTTGTAGTATCTTTCAAACCAACGGCAGCAGCGATATCACCTGAGTAAACAGTGTCAATTTCTTGACGGCTGTTAGCGTGCATTTGAAGGATACGTCCAATACGTTCACGTTTACCTTTAGAAGTGTTCAATACGTATGAACCTGATTGAAGAACACCTGAGTAAACACGGAAGAATGTCAAACGACCTACGAATGGGTCAGTCATGATCTTGAAGGCAAGAGCTGCAAATGGCTCTTCGTCAGATGCTGGACGAGTTTCTTCTTCGTCTGTATCTGGGTTAATACCTTTGATTGCTGGGATGTCAAGTGGGCTTGGAAGGTAGTCAATAACCGCATCAAGCATCAATTGAACACCTTTATTCTTGAAGGCTGAACCACACAATACTGGGAAGAATTCAACGTTGATAGTCGCTTTACGTATACCAGCTTTCAACTCTTCGTTAGTGATTTCTTCACCTTCGAGGTATTTCATCATCAATTCTTCGTCAGTTTCAGCAACTGCTTCGATCAATTTTTCACGGTATTCTTGAGCTTGGTCAAGGTATTCAGCTGGGATGTCTTCTTCAAGGATATCTGTACCAAGGTCGTTAGTATAGATTTCAGCTTTCATCTTGATCAAGTCGATGATACCACGGAAGTCATCTTCAGAACCGATTGGCAATTGGATTGGGTGTGCATTTGCCTGAAGACGATCGTGAAGTGTGCTTACAGAGTAAAGGAAGTCAGCACCGATTTTGTCCATTTTGTTGGCAAATACGATACGTGGAACTCCATACTCAGTTGCTTGACGCCAAACTGTTTCAGTTTGAGGCTCAACACCTGATTGTGAGTCAAGAACGGTAACCGCACCATCCAATACACGAAGAGAACGTTGTACTTCGATTGTGAAGTCCACGTGTCCTGGTGTGTCGATAATGTTTACGCGGTGGTTGTTCCATTGAGCTGTTGTCGCAGCAGATGTGATAGTGATACCACGTTCTTGCTCTTGCTCCATCCAGTCCATTTGTGACGCACCTTCGTGAGTTTCACCGATTTTGTGGATTTTACCAGTGTAGTAAAGAATACGCTCAGTAGTTGTTGTTTTACCAGCATCGACGTGAGCCATGATACCGATATTACGAGTTTTTTCAAGTGAAAATTCGCGTGCCATGAGGTTTGTTTCTCCTATTTATTTTTGATTTCTATTCTATTATAACACGATTTTAATAAAAACGGATAGGCAGGACCTACCCGTTCACAATGTTTTCATGCTATTGTTGGTTTCAACTTGTAAATTTACAAGTTGAATTGAACTCGGGCTAAAAGCCCAAGTTAGTTGAGTTGAGCTGAAACGGGATGCTGTGTGAAAAAGATAAACTTCCTTGTATTCATCGAATACTGCGTCAGTTTCCTATTTTCACCTTGCATCCTTACTGTTCCTAGCATCATGATTTAGTTGAGCTCAAGCTAAAAGTCTGGAGAAAAAGATGAATCTCATTGGTTGCAATCGCAACCTGCTTTGATTCCCTATTTTCTCTGGAACTTTCTTAACGCTTTCGCATCCTATATTACCAACGGAAGTGTGCGAATGCACGGTTAGCTTCAGCCATACGGTGAGTATCTTCACGTTTCTTAACAGCTGCACCAGTGTTGTTAGCAGCATCCAAGATTTCTTTTGCAAGACGGTCTTGCATTGTGTGTTCACCACGAAGACGAGCGATTGTTACCAACCAACGAAGTCCAAGTGTTGTACGACGTTCTGGACGAACTTCAACTGGGACTTGGTAGTTAGAACCACCAACACGACGTGCACGTACTTCAAGTACAGGCATGATGTTTTCCATAGCTGTTTCAAATACTTCAAGTGCATCGTTTCCAGTAGCTTCTTTGATTTGCTCAAAAGCACCGTAAACGATTGAAGCAGCTGTACCACGTTTACCATCAAGCATAACGCGGTTGATAAGACGAGTAACTAGTTGTGAATTGTAAAGCGGATCTGGCAATACGTCACGTTTTGGAGCTCTATTTTTACGACTCATTTCTCTTTATCCCCTTTCCTTATGCTTTTGGACGTTTAGTACCGTATTTAGAACGGCCTTGTTTACGATCGTTAACACCTGCAGTATCAAGTGCACCACGGACGATATGGTAACGTACCCCTGGAAGGTCTTTTACACGTCCACCACGAAGAAGAACCACGCTGTGTTCTTGCAAGTTGTGTCCGATACCTGGGATGTAGGCAGTAACTTCGATAAGGTTGCTCAAACGTACACGAGCGAATTTACGAAGGGCTGAGTTAGGTTTTTTAGGTGTCATTGTTCCAACACGAGTTGCAACACCACGTTTTTGTGGTGAAGAAACGTTTGTTTGAACTTTTTTATGACTGTTGTAACCAACGTTCAAAGCTGGTGATTTAGATTTTTCTACTTTTGATTTACGCGGTTTGCGAACCAATTGGTTAATTGTAGGCATCTACATTCTCCTGTGTTTTTTTATTTTTGGTGATGATACACTTGGTGACAGCTATCATCTGTGTGTACTTTTGCAACATTTGTCAGCACGTCCCTGTACACTCTTGAGAGACCAAAAGTAAAAAGTACCGTTTATTATTGTAACAAAATTTTCCATTGGTTGTCAAGATTTTTTTCTTTTTTATTGTTAATTTTAGCTCTTTTGTAGTGCTCCCCCAAAAAAGAAAAAGGAGGAAACTAAGCCCTCCTCTAGTTACAAAATTATTTGGTTTGATTGAATAATTTCAATTTTAGCACATAATGGTTTTCTAGATATGATAGTATCACAACCAACCAGATTCTTTCGCGATATTAGCTGCCTCTGTTCGATTACCTGCATCTAGTTTTGAAAGAATATTGGTGACATAGTTTCGGACTGTTCCGTTGGATAGATAAAGTTTGTCTGCAATTTCTTGGTTAGAGAAGCCCTGAGCAATTCCCTTTAAAACAGCAATCTCTTGTTCTGTTAATGGATTGGGATGCGTCATCACCACTTCCATTAATTCAGGAGAATACTCCTTGCGCCCTTCGAGGACAGTGTGCAAGGTTTGCATGAGGTCTGCAATGTTTCTTTCTTTTAATACATAAGCATCTACTCCAGCCTTGACCGCACGTTCAAAATACCCAGGACGCTTGAAGGTCGTCACCACAACCACCTTTGTTTCTAGATTTTCTGCTCGTATCCACTCCAAGACTTCAAGACCTGTCTTAACAGGCATTTCTACATCAAGGATGGCGATATTTACAGACTCCTTTTCTAATAGTTGGATTGCTTCTTGCCCATTCTTGGCTTGAAAGACAGACTCTACATCCGGTTGAAGCGTGAGCAACTGGCACATAGCATCTCGCAACATACTTTGATCTTCTGCGATTAATACTTTCATCTACTTTCTCTCCTTATAAGGTAGTCGAACCTGAACTTCTGTCGGTTCTTTCCAACTAATTACCTTTACTTCTCCCGAAAATGGAAGAACACGATCTCGAACTGTATGGAGGTCATCCCCCTTTATAGAAGCAAAGCCACAGCCATCATCTCTCACTGTTAGAATGAGTTCTTTCTCTGTCCGTTCTAATTTTAAGTAGACTTTAGACGCTTTAGCATGTTTGATGATATTGGTCACTAATTCAAGCAAAATCATGGAAGCCGTTGACTCCAATTCCTGAGTTAAGCTAGCTGTATCTAGTTGATTAGCTATTTCCACCTCAATTCCAGCAATTTCTAACATCTTTTTCACAGTCTCTAGTTCGGATATCAAAGTTCTAGACTTAAGATTTTCCACAATGGTTCGCACTTCATTCATGGAATCCTTACTGATCTGGTGAATTTCTTTTAATTCCTTTTCCACCTGTGGATAAGCCTCCATCTGAAACAACTGCAAGGCTAAATCTGTCTTGACACTTAACATAGCAAAGGTATGTCCCAAGCTATCATGCAAATCTTGACCGATACGACTGCGTTCATTTTCAGCAAGCAATAGATTTATCTGGGCATTTTGCTTAGCCTGAGCTTCTTTCAAATCCTCCACAATACGAATCCGAACCAAGCCAAAAGTCATTAAATCGACAAAAGCAAGAATTACAAGTAGATAGAATAGAGACTCAACTTCGATTCTCTGAAAAATCAAAAGTTGGCCCACAACAAGGACTTGAGCAAGAAGAAAAGTCCAGACATGTAAAGACTTTAAACCACCTACGCTGAAATGATAACTTAAGAGATTGGATAGGAAAAAGAAAAACCAGATATAATTAACAGCAACAAAGGCAGTATTCCCAACTACATAAGTCAGCATGATGCCCCAATATAGCCAAGATAGGCGCTGGCTCTTAGTTGTTAAAACACCCAAATACGCCACTACAAATAGAATATCAATCAATAAATGCCAGGCAGAAAGCCATCCAGTCACTACAGGTAGGATGGGGAAAATCATAAAAATTAAACTGGCCCAAAACATATAATGTATGCTTTTCAGTCTTTCAAGCATTAAGCATTCTCCTTATGACCTTGAAGGTAAATGGTCAAACCAAACAAAACTGTTGAAAAAACAAGTAGATAAACTGTGGCTGATAAATTGATGCCACCCTCGTTTAAGAAGGTCTTGAGCAACTCCATCAACTGATAGGTTGGAAGACACTTACCTACTGCTTGTATCCAATCTGGAAATAAAGAAATGGGCATCCAGAGCCCGCCTAAAACAGCCAAGCCTAGATAGAGAAGATTGCCCACGACAGACATCAGCTGACTAGAAGGCAAGAGGGTCAAGGTCAAGCCAAGCGCTACAAAAGCTACACTTCCTACTATCAGCAAGAGCGCAGCCCCAATCCAGCTTCCTAAAGGCATATCCACACCTCTGACCAAGTGCCCAACTGAGAAAACAACCAGGATTGAGACCAGATAATCAACCATCATACTTGTTATCTTTGATAGATAATATTCTACCATATTTACCGGAGTATGGCGCAATGTTTTCTGCCAGTTGTTGATTTTATCTGTATGTAAAACAGCTGGGAATGAGAAGATAGCTGTCGACATCATGGAAAAGGCAGTCATAGAGATAAGGTAATCACGCATAAAATTCGCGGGTCCACCTGGTGTGTCCTGGTACATACCTGAAAAGAATAAATAGAAGGCTGTCGGCATCCCTACTGACAATAGATAATAGATCAATTGTCGTTTGGTCAATAAAAATTCTATCTTACTAAGTGCTAGCCATCGTTTCATCTTAGTTATCTCCCTTCTGCGTTTCTTCAAAGATTGTATCCAACAAACTACGATTATTAACTTCAATTTCTTGTATGCTACATCCTGCTTGAACTAACAGTTCCCAAAAAGCATCTGCTTCGCGTGTGACTACTTGTAGAGCATCCTGTTTTTGTGACCAGTTTTCAACCAAGTTTGACTGTTCGACAACTTCCTTATATGCTAGAGGAAGGATAAAGTGCTTTTCAATCTCCTCACTGCGCATGGCTAGAGGTGTTGTATCGCGAATCAACTCTCCCTTATTCAATACCAAGATTCGGTCCGCTGTATGCTCTACCTCTTCGATGTAATGGGACGAATAGAGAATGGTAACTCCCTGCGCTTTTAGATCCTGAACAATTTCCCAAAAACGTTGGCGGGTCGAGGTATCCATGGCCGCAGTTGGCTCATCTAAAAAGACAAGTTTTGGTCGGCCAATTAAGGTCAAGACAAAAGAGAAGAGACGCTTTTGCCCACCTGACAATTTTTCTGCGAATTGATCTTTTTGTTGCTTATCAAACTGCAATAGTTGATCGATCTCCTGTTTGCTCAAGGGATTTGGATAAATACTTTGAAAGAAAGCAATCAACTCTTTGACCTTTAATTTCTGAATGATGACATTTTCTTGAGGAAGATAGGATCTTGTGTAGTCTAACTTAGAGCTCATCACTGGCAAGCCTTGGATGGATACTTGACCGCTTGTGACCAGTTTATCTCCAAGCAGACAGTCCAAGAGTGTGGTCTTCCCAGCACCATTGGGGCCAATCATGGCAACACATTCACCTTCAGCTACCTCAAAGGAAATATCCTTCAAAATAGCCTTACCCTTGATGTTTTTATGTAAGCCTTGTACCTTAATCATGTTCATGATATTCTCCTTTCAGCCACTCCTTTCCCATAGGAAAGGCGATAAAAATCATAAATCCTAGTCCCCAGGAACCACGGATGAATTGGTGAAGGAAGGCTTGATCAAACCAACCTGTAAACATTTCTACCAACCATACCACTAGTGACAGCCCAATAAAAAGATAGGGAATTTTTTTCATTTTTCAAACTCCTTTTTCACATCTGAGACCAATTTCAAACCTTCTCGGATAAGCCAAGACAAGATTCCAAAGCCTGCAAACAACTCCCAAGGAAAATGATAGAAGCCTTCATCCAATCCTGAAAACATGAGATAAGTCATGACTCCTGCTGCTACTAAACTCATTACGACAATTACTTTATGTTTCATTTTTTCTTCCTCCATTTGATACATCTAGTATAATTCTTTGAAGGTAGAATCACTAGAAGCTTCTGTCATGAGGAAATATGACAAATGTCATAAAAAAAGAAAGTTGTAAAATCAACTTTCTTTTTAATCTATTAAATTTTTATTCCACACTAAATAAGTATGGGTAAACTGGTTGTTGGCCTTGGTGAATCTCTACTTCAACATCTTCGAATTCTTCTGCGATTTCTTGGGCAATTTCATTGGCAAGTTCTTCGCTTCCATCTTCACCAACATAGAAGGTTACAATTTCACTATCTTCATCCAACATATGTTTCAAGGTTTCAGTCAAGGTTTGGTGCATGTCAGGGTTTGACACGAGGATTTTCCCATCCACCATACCAAGATTATCGTTTTCATGAATCTCTAAGCCATCAATGGTTGTATCACGCACAGCTGTTGTGACGCTTCCGCTAACGACATCGCTAAGAGCAGCAGTCATACGCTCTTGGTTTTCTTCGATAGACTTGCTTGGATCAAAGGCGAGAAGACTTGTCAAACCTTGTGGCAAAGTACGAGCTTCCACCACTACTGCTGGTTGCTCCAAAACTTCTGCTGCAGATTGAGCTGCCATGAAGATGTTTTTGTTGTTTGGCAGGAAGATGATGTTACGAGCGTTGACCTGTTCAACAGCCTTGATAAAGTCTTCTGTTGAAGGGTTCATAGTTTGACCGCCTTCGATAACATAATCCACACCTTGAGAACGGAAGATATCTGCTAGACCTTTACCAGCAACGACAGCAATCAAAGCATATTCTTTTTCTTCAGCTGGCTTGCTAACTTGAGCAGCTTCTTTTTCAACCTGTGCTTCGTGTTGGTTACGCATATTGTCAACTTTTACCTTGACCAAGCTACCATATTTGAGACCTTCTTGCATAACAAGTCCTGGATCTTCTGTATGGACATGGACTTTGACAATTTCATCATCGTTAACAACGAGGAGAGAGTCTCCAAGCTCATTCAAGTAGTTACGGAATTCATCGTAGTCAAAATCTTTGGCATAGGTTGGTCCTTGCTTAAGAGCTACCATGATTTCAGTACAGTAACCAAAGGTGATATCCTCAGTCGCTACATGACCAGCTACAGACTTGTGGTGCTCTGCATTGATCATTTCACTCATGTTAGCAGGAGTGGCTACAAAGTCCTCAGATGCAATATATTCGCCAGTAAGGGCTGAAAGGAAACCTTCATAGATGAAGACCAGTCCTTGACCACCTGAATCCACAACGCCAACTTCTTTCAATACTGGAAGCATGTCTGGTGTTTTAGCTAGAGCTGTTTTAGCACCTTCCAAGGCTGCGCGCATCACTTCAACAGCATCATCTGTCTGCTCAGCCTTTTTCTTAGCACCGATAGCAGCCCCACGAGAAACTGTCAAAATCGTTCCTTCAACTGGTTTCATCACTGCCTTGTAAGCAACTTCCACACCTGATTGGAAAGCAAGGGCCAAGTCTTGACCCGTTAACTCGTCTTTATCCTTGATGGCTTGTGAAAATCCACGGAAAAGCTGAGACGTAATAACACCTGAGTTTCCACGCGCACCCATCAAAAGACCTTTGGCAAGAATGCTCGCTACCTCTCCAACTGTAGAAGCTGGCTTGTCTGCAACTTCTTTAGCACCATTTTCAATGGTCATTCCCATGTTTGTTCCAGTATCTCCATCTGGAACTGGAAAGACGTTTAATGAATTGACATATTCAGCTTGCTTATTCAAGCGAGTTGATGCAGCCTGCACCATTTCTTGAAATAAGCTAGTAGTAATTTTTGACACGGTTATTCTCCTACAACTTTGATATTTTGAATGTAGACATTTACAGTCTGAGCAGTAATTCCAAGTTGGTTTTCCAAACTAAAACGAACACGCTCTTGAATGTTTTTTGACACTTCGCTAATCTTTGTTCCGTAGCTCAACACGGTATATACATCAACTGCAATACTGCCATCTTCGGCCGCCTTTACGACGACACCTTTAGAATAATTTTCCTTACCTAGAAGGGCTTGGAAATTATCTTTGAGGGCATTTTTACTAGCCATACCGACCACACCAAAAATCTCAGTTGCTGCTCCACCTACGACGGTTGCAATCACTTCATCTGTTAGTTCGATTTGACCATCTTTTGTATTAATTTTTACAGTCATCCTTTTTACCTCAACTAGTTGATACTCTATTTTATCATATTTCAGCCCAAGTGTAAAAGCAGAATACTGTATCAGCGGATATTTACTCTATTTTTCAAATGATTTTATATCTACAGTAAAAGAAAAAAGACCCTAAGGTCTCCTTACTTTTATTATTAAACGCGTTCAACTTTACCTGATTTCAAAGCACGAGCTGAAGCCCAAACTTTTTTAGGTTTACCATCGATAAGAACAGTAACTTTTTGAAGGTTTGGTTTTACGGCACGTTTTGTTTGGTTCATTGCGTGTGAACGGTTGTTTCCTGATACAGTCTTACGACCTGTAAAGTAACATACTTTAGCCATTGTGTTTTCCTCCTATTAGATCTAATATAGCGGATGTGCTAGCACCACATACCGTACTATGTTATCACACTTTCTTCATTTTTGCAAGGGAATTGGAAGATTTTTTTATTTAACATAGACAATTCCCAACTTCCCAAAGGCCACATCTCCACGGATAATCAAGGTTTTGCTGGTTGGCGCTAGAGGAGTATCTGCCTTGGCTACGCCACAGAAAGTTTCTACCTTTAAATCAACTCCCCAATGTTTAGGAACATAGATAACTGCATTCCCAAAACCGACTTCCACTTTCAGAGTTGCGCTATCTCCTAAAATCTCTGCATTGTCATAATATATCTTGGCATTTCCAAAACCAACTTCTACTTGATCCTCTACCAGTTCTTGCTCTTGCTTGTAGAAAGTCCCACTTCCAAAAGCGACTTCCTTATCTGTAAGAATGGTCTTTTCACCATCATACCACCATTTAGTTCTGTTCGAATGAGTGAGTGCGCTGACACCCATTACAATTAAAAAACTAGCCCAAATAAGCGAAACAGGAGATAGCTGAATCCAATCATAAAAAAGATTCACTATATTTAATGCTAATAATGCTAAAAAAGTAGCACTTGTCCAATGGTGTCTAAGGAAAGATTCTATTGCCTTATAAAGGAGAAAAACAATAAAAACGAAGGGAGGATACTTAATATCCAAGGATGGGACACCATAATGTCCCTGGAACAAAATCCATGCTGCCAATACTAGCAACACTATACCAAATACTTTCTTTTTCATGTTCTTACCTCATGTTTCTTAGATTTTCTTTTAGGAGGGATTGGTAATGTCGTGAGACATGAACCTCCTTATGGGTCTGATAAAAGGAAATGGTGGCCGTTCCTGAAAAGGACTTGTCCACCGAGTAAACCTGACGGATATTTGCAATAGTCGACTTGGATACCCGACTAAAATAGCGAGGAAGGATAGCCTCTAACTCATAGAGTTTAAGCCGAACCTCGTAGGCATCTTTCTGGGTATGGGCGTAAATCTTGTTCCCCTCTGTTTCAAAGAAAAGAATTTCCGACAAGTCCAGATAATATTCACCCGTCCCCTTGTAAAAAATCAACCTAGGAGACTTGGACTCTTGCAAGAGTCGCTGTAAATCCGCAATCTCATCTGTCAAAGCCGCTGCCTTGATGACAATTTCAGTTTCCTCTAAATTGCTGTCAATTTCGATTCGTAACTTCATTCCATCTCCTTTCTGACTCTACTATATCAAAGCCAAAATAAGAAAACAAGAGCAAAAAAGCAAGTGGTTACTTTAGACCCGTAAGTGGTTGTAGGACCACCTTAACTTACAATTCAAAATAGAAAGAAAAGCACACCCCACGCAAGACCACAAATATAACCAACTACTACATCCTTGGGATAATGCACGCCACCTGAGACTCTCACTAGACCGAGGAGGGCTGACAAGACCAATAAGATAACCCCTACAGATAAACTAGAATGTAAGCAAGCCATGGAGATAATGGTTGCTGAAAAGACATGACGACTGGGCATTGACTGACCAGGACTATCTCTGTCTAGTAGAGGTACAATTTCCCAAACTTCATAAGGCCTAGGAGCATTGATTTTCTTACGGAAAAGAGACAAAATTACAAAACCTGATGCAGGGATAAACACATACATCCAGACCTGTTTCCCAAGTCCTTCTTGGAGATAGGTGGCGACTAACAAAGTCAGATAAACTATAGGCATAACTACTGTCATGAACCGATTGAAAACTCTTAACAATCTCAGAAAGAGAGGATTATTTTTAATCTTACCAGCGATGTGGTCATACCATTCTTGATAATTTTTCATATATTTTCTCATCACTTACTCAAATTTTGCTTACAGGGAAGCACTTGTCTTCTAGTATAGTGCAGAAAAAGAAGGCCGTCAAGCCTTCTTTGGGTTTATTCTTCTGCTTCATCTTCTGTAAATTGACTGTTGTAGAGGTCAGCGTAGAAGCCTCCTTGTGCCATCAACTCATCATGATTGCCTTGCTCAATGATATTGCCATCTTTCATGACAAGAATCAAGTCAGCATTTCGGATAGTAGACAAGCGGTGGGCGATGACAAAGGAAGTTCTTCCCTCCATCAATCGGTCCATGGCTTTCTGGATTAATTCTTCCGTCCGAGTATCAACAGAAGAAGTCGCCTCATCTAGGATTAGGAGTGGCGCATCTTTCAGCAAAGCACGAGCAATGGTCAAGAGTTGTTTTTGTCCGACAGACAAGGTTACCGTGTCATCCAAGACTGTATCGTAACCATCTGGTAGGGTCATGATAAAGTGGTGAATCCCTACAGCCTTGCTGGCTTCAATCACACGCTCATCACTAATACCTGTTTGGTTATAAATGAGATTGTCGCGAATGGTCCCTTCAAAGAGCCAAGTGTCCTGCAAGACCATTGAAAAGGCATCATGTACTTCCGAACGCTTCATCTCCTTGGTATCCACACCATCGAAGCGGATACTTCCCTTATCAATCTCATAAAACTTCATCAAAAGATTGACAATAGTTGTCTTACCAGCCCCAGTTGGTCCGACAATGGCAACCTTTTGACCTGCATGAGCCGTCGCAGAAAAATCGTGGATGATAGTCCGATCAGGAGTATAACCAAAAGAAACTCGATCAAAGACCACTTGACCTTTCATATCGCTCAATTGTCTTTCTTTATGGGATTCGTCTTCCATTTCCTCTTCAGCTAGGAATTCGAAGACACGTCCCATTGCTGCACTAGCCTGCTGAAGACTAGTAATCCCTTGGGCGATTTGTGAAAGGGGCTGAGAAAAGATACGAACGTAGGCCATAAAGGCAACGATAATCCCGATACTGATCTGCCCATTCAGAGCCAAGGCTGCACCAACAATAATCACCAAGGCATAGCTAAAGTTCCCAATAAACATCATAATCGGCATCATAATCCCTGAAATAAACTGAGATTTCCAGATACTGTCATACAGACGATGGTTTAATTTCGTAAACTCTTCTTTCGTACTCTCGATGGCATTGTAACTGGTCACTACATTATGGCCAGAGTACATTTCCTCCACATAACCATTGACAGCTGCCAAATCCTGTTGCTGACTCTTAAAGAAGCCCTGGGATTTGCCCATAAAGACGGACACGAAAGCAAATCCAACAAGAGTTGAAACAACCGTCACCAAGGCTAAAATCCAGTTCATCCCAAACATGGTTACCAAGACTGCTAAGACCAGCAAACTAGATGAAAGAACTGTTCCCAGACTTTGATTGAGGGACTGGGCTGCAGTGTCAACATCATTGGTTACACGAGACAAGGTATCTCCTTGAGAATGCCCATCAAAATATCCCAATGGCAGGCTATTGATTTTCTCTGCAATGGCTCTTCTCAAACGCTCTGAAAAACGTTGAATAGCTGTTGTAAACAGAAAAGCCTGTAAATAATTTGATAGAAGTCCGATCACATAAATCACGGCTAAAAAACCACCAATAGCTGCAACCGTTGCGACATCCACACTTGTTTCCAGACCACTGGCAATGATATTAGTCATTTCCTTAATACGGGTTGGCCCATAAACAGTAATGATATTGGATAGGATTGTTGCTAGAAAGGCGATTAGAAGGGCAAACTGGAGGCCTGCAAGATAGGGTTTACTCTGTTTCCAGAGAGACATTTTCTTATTTTCCATGTTCCAATTCCTCCTTCGATAGTTGTGAATAGGCAATTTCTTGGTAAACTTCGTTATTAGCTAGAAGTTCCTTGTGGGTGCCTTGTCCCACGACTTTTCCTTGATCCAAGACCAAAATCAAATCTGCATCCATAATTGTTGAAATACGCTGTGCGACGATGAGTTTGGTCATAGATTTTGTTTTCTCTGCTAACTCTTGGCGAAGAACTCGATCTGTCTTGTAGTCCAAGGCTGAGAAGGAGTCATCAAAGATGAGGATTTCTGGCTTCCGAGCCAAGGCACGCGCAATTGCCAGACGCTGTCTTTGACCACCTGAGAAGTTGGTTCCTCCTTGGGCCACTTCTGACGCTAAGCCCGCTTCCTTGTCTTCGATAAAGCTCTTAGACTGGGCCAATTCCAAAGCTTGCCACATAGCCTGATTACTAAGCGGTGTTTCTTGACTCTGTCCAAAGTCTAAATTGTCCTTGACATCACCTGAAAAGAGAACCGCTTTCTGGGGAATATAACCAACCTTGTTGCGCAAATCTTCTAGAGCATAGTCTTGAACATTGACACCGTCCACCAGAATTTCTCCTGCTGACACATCGTAGAAACGTGGAATCAGATTAACTAGAGTTGATTTACCAGAACCTGTTGACCCAATAAAGGCCACTGTTTGACCAGCTTCTGCTCTAAAGCTAACATGCTCGATAACTGCCTCCGAATTTGCCGCATAGCGGAAGGTCACATCCTTAAATTCGACCTGACCTTTGAGGTTTTCATCAGCCAGCTGCACTTGAGCAGGGTTTTGAATAGAAGAATGCAAATCTAAAACTTGATTAATCCGCTTAGCAGAGACCATAGTTCGGGGAAGAACGATGAAGAGTGCTCCCATGAGAAGGAAGCCCATGACAACCTGCATAGCATAAGACATGAAAACAACCATGTCACTAAAGAGAGGCAGACGCGCTGTTGGAGCAGCATCGCTGATTACATAGGCCCCAATCCAGTAAATCGCCACACTCAAACCACTTGAAATTCCCATCATGATGGGGTTCAAAATAGCCATAAGACGATTGACAAACAAATTCAAACGTGTCAGCTCATCATTTGCTGCTGCAAATTTTTCATTTTGGTAATCCTCTGCATTGTAGGCACGAACAACACGAATACCTGTTAAACTTTCACGAGTGATACTGTTCAGTTTATCAGTCAGACTTTGAATCAAGGATTGTTTTGGAAAGGCTAGCGTCATCAAAACTGTCGTCATCAAAACATTGACAATCACTGCCACAAGTACGGCCCAGAGCCAGTATTCTGAATGACCTAAAATCTTCCCGATGGCCCAGATAGCCATAATCGGACCACGCGTAACCACTTGCAAGCCCATAGTGATCAGCATCTGAACTTGAGTAATATCATTAGTGGTACGAGTTAGGAGACTGGGAATAGAGAATTTCTTAATCTCTGTCTGTGAGTAGTCTAAAACTCGGTTAAAAATATCACTTCTCAGCCTACTAGTGTAAGAAGCAGCCACTCTGGATGCAAAAAATCCAACTGCGACTGCAGACAAGAAGGCAAAAAAAGACATTCCAACCATCATGCTTGCCGGCTGCCATAACTCATCTAAATTAGTTCCTTGACTACCTAGCAAATCCGTGATTTTAGAGATATAGGTCGGCACTTCCAGCTCTAGATAGACCGAAAAGCAGGTAAAGAGAATGGCTAGTAAGATCATCCCCCATTCTTTTCTACTAATTCGTTTAGCTAATTTCTTCATTCTCTCCTCCTATTCTCTTAATATTTTCCTGTAGTTGATTGAGGACTTTCTCAAAAATCAGTAATTCATCTTCATCTACGTCTTCTATCAACTGGTTGTCAATGCGTTCAAAGAAGGCCTTGACCTGTTGCACTTGAGAACGCGATTTGTCCGTCAGACGAACAAACTTAGCCCTCTTATCAACAGGACTCGTCTCCAATTCCACCAAACCATTTTGCACCATACGCTTGACCAAATTACTAGCAACAGACTTGCTAATATTGAGTTCTTGTTCAATATCCTTGATGAGCGTTAATTCTTGTTCATGCTCACGCCAACCTAAAAAACGCAGGACTTGTCCTTGAGGTCCACCCATAAATTCAATACCACAACGTTTGGCTTCCTTTTGTACCATCAGATGTACCTGGTGTCCAAAACGTTTTAAAACCAACATCGGTTTATCCATACTTACTCCTTTCTAACCATTGCATTTGGTTCTCCTGAGAACTAAATAGGTTTTCATGAGAACTATTTTATCATTTTCAGAAAAGATGTCAAGAAAAAAGTTTTCATGAGAACTATCTTAGTTTAAATTGACATTAGGCAAGATTTTTTATATAATAAGCACTTACTACTGTGGATAGAAATCCATTCACTCAATGAAGGGAGAAAACTTTCAAATGAAACCAAAAGAACAAAGAGTTTTAGGAATCTTAGCAACCATTTTTGGAGCCACCGCACTTTTAGGATCCTGGATCCCGTTTATTAACTATCTATCGTTGTTCATCGCCATCGTCGCATTTATCTTGGGGATTATCGGCCTTATCGTCAACCTCAAAAAACGGAAAACAATGGCTATTATCGGAACATCCCTGGCAGTTGCCTCTGTTGTACTTTTCTTTACGACTCAGGCACTATACGCTGATGTCTACAAAGAGTATGCCAAGGAGTTTAACCGTTCCTACATGGATACGAGTGCCTCAATGGAACGCGAAGAAAAAAGCGGCTTGACAGACGATACCTTCGCATGGACCCAAGAACAGTTCGACGCCTTAATCGAAGGTGACCCTGACAACAAAGGAAAAGGTGGTACCACCTACGAGGATATTATCAACAAACACGGAAAGCCAGATTCCGATTTTGACTTCACTCTTGGGGATTACAATACGAAAAAAATCACCTATATCTCTATTGGAGACAAGACTAAGACTGTTACCTTAACTTTTGCAAAAGATGACAATGGACAGCTCTTGCTCGTCCAAAAACATGCAGTCGGTCTAGGTCTAGAAAAAAGCAAGCAACAAAACGATTCTGAAACCTGAGTCTAAGTTCAAATATCAAAAAAACGAACAGCTATTAAAACTGTTCGTTTTTCTATTAGAACCCGTCTACGTTCGTATAAATCTTTTGTACGTCTTCGTCGTCTTCAAGAACGCTGTAAAGTTTTTCAAAGGTTTCAAGGTCATCGCCTGACAATTCCACTTCTGACTGAGGAATCATTTCCAATTCTGTCACTTGGAATTCTTCGACACCTGACTCACGAAGGGCAACAATAGCTTTGTGAAGGTCTGTTGGAGCTGTGTAAACAGTGATTGTTCCTTCTTCTGCTTCTACATCGTCCACATCCACATCTGCTTCAAGCAATTGCTCAAAGACTGCGTCCGCATCTTCACCTGCAAATACAATAACACCCTTGTTATCAAAGAGGTATGAAACCGAACCTGAAGCACCCATATTTCCGCCATTTTTACCAAAAGCTGCACGAACATTAGCCGCTGTACGGTTAACGTTTGAAGTCAAAGTATCCACGATCAACATAGAACCATTTGGTCCAAAACCTTCGTAACGTCCTTCTGTAAAGGTTTCGTCTGTATTTCCTTTAGCCTTATCCAAAGCTTTATCGATAACGTGTTTTGGCACTTGGGCTTGTTTAGCACGATCGATAACGAATTTTAAAGCTGAGTTTGATTCTGGATCTGGATCACCTTTTTTAGCTGCTACATAGATTTCTACACCAAATTTTGCATATACTTTAGAGTTAGCTCCATCTTTAGCCGTTTTCTTGGCTACGATATTGGCCCATTTACGTCCCATTAGGAATCTCCTTTTTTCACATTTTAATCTTTCTTATTATAACACAAGTTTTTTCGATTTTCACTAGAGGAAATGGATTTTATTTAGCAAATACAGCTAGGATTGAACTTTGGTTACCAAGATTGCCTTGCCTTCTTTTATCAAGGGGTGACGAAACAGTGAGAAATACAGTTGGATAGTCATGGCAACCCAGATTAGGGGTTCGCAAAGGATAACTCCCTTATAGCCTGCCCAAGGAATAATCAAGACCACAAAAGCGATTTTTCCGATTAGTTCGATAAAGCTAGAAACCAGCGGAAGGACTTTTTGTCCCAACCCCTGCAAACAATTGCGATAAATCAACAAGAGGCTCAAAATTGGATAAAAGGCTGAGCTGATTTGCAGATAGAGACTACCATTTTCTATCAAGTAACCATCTGTCGAACTAGCCAAGAAGGAAACTAAGGTAGGACTAGCAAAAAAGAGAAAGGCACAAACAAAAACTGCCCAGGATATACTTAAACGACTGCCGATTCGAAGTCCTTGAACAATGCGGTCTGGGCGCTTAGCACCTAAATTCTGAGAAGCAAAGGTCGTCATCGAGGCGGAAATAGCGGTCATGGGAAGAAGGGCGAAGGTCATAATGCGTCGAGCTGCCGTCTGGGCACTAATAATCACTGCACCAAAGGTATTAACAGAAGACTGTAAAATCACACTACCGATAGACACAATCGAACTCATCAAGCCCATAGCCAAACCTTGCTCCAAGAGATCCGCGTACAGGGCCTTGTCCCATTTGAAATGTTTGAGCTGAGGGAGCAGTTCTGGAACGCTCTTACGAATATAATAAAAGCAAAGAACCGCTGATAAGCCTTGCGAAATGATGGTAGCAAGGCCTGCAGATTGAACTCCCAGATGCAATTGCGTAATGAAATAGAGATCCAGAACTACATTAACCAGAGCAGAGAAAATCAGAAATCCAAGCGCAGCTAGACTGTCCCCAATGGACCGCAACAAGCCTGCAAAAAGATTATAGGCAAAGCTAACACCAACACAGGTTACAATCATAGAAATATATTGATAAGACTGAGGAAGGATTTCTGCAGGAGTATCTAAATATTGCAAGAGTGGATACAGACCGACAAATCCCAGCAGCATAACTACAATACTCAAAAGAGCACCTAAAATCCAGGTGGCTGCTACTGCCTCCTTGATTTTAGTGAAATTCCGAGCACCATAATAACGGGCAATGACAATTCCCATGCCATTGCCAACACCAAGAGTAAAACCTACAATCAGGTCAAAAATCGCTGTCGTCGCTCCTACTGCAGCCAAGGATTCTTGACCAAGAAAACGCCCAACAATCAAGACATCAGCAGTATTATAGAGCTGTTGAAAAATATTTGATAGCAAGATTGGGAAGGCGAAGCTTAAGAGCGAGGGAAGAATCGGACCATGTATCAGGTCCACTGTTCGTTTTTTATTCATAAGGCTATTATATCAGCTTTCTAGAGGAGCGACAAGAAACAGCAAACTATAGGCAATCTGAAATCTTGCACAAAGAATCGAAAAAGCAGTGGATTTCTCCACTACTTTGACAGCTTATTCTTCAATTTCGATTTCAAGTTCATCGCCTAGGTCAAGTGTAACTTCTTCATTCACAGAGTCTTCTTGAACTGCTTCATCTTTTTTGTCTTCAGCAGTTTCTTCTCCATCAATCAAACCAAATTGAACACGGACTTGATGGTCAATCTCATCAAAGACTTCTGGGTTATCTGCCAAGTATTTCTTAGCATTTTCAGAACCTTGCCCGATTTTCTCATCCTTGTAAGAGTACCAAGCTCCTGCTTTTTTGATGATATCCAAATCGCTTGCGATCTTCAAAAGTTCACCAGTCTTAGAAATCCCTTCTCCGTACATGATTTCAACGAAGGCTTCCTTAAATGGTGGAGCCACCTTGTTTTTCACGACCTTGATCTTAGTTTCTTTACCGACATTGGTGTCTTTTTGATCACCAGTTCCTTTGATTTGTGTGCTTCCACGAACATCCAAACGGACTGATGCGTAGAATTTCAGAGCACGTCCACCAGGAGTTGTTTCTGGATTTCCAAACATGACCCCAACTTTTTCACGTAATTGGTTGATAAAGATGGCAATTGTTTTGGTTTTATTGATAGAAGCACCAAGTTTACGCATAGCCTGGCTCATCATACGAGCCTGCAAACCAACGTGGCTATCTCCGATATCTCCATCAATTTCCGCACGAGGTACAAGGGCAGCAACTGAGTCGACTACGACAAGATCCACGGCTCCTGAGTCAATCAATTTTCCTGCAATCTCAAGACCTTGCTCTCCTGAGTCTGGTTGTGACAAGAGCAATTCGTCAATATTGACCCCAAGAGCCGCAGCATAAGCTGGATCAAGGGCATGCTCCGCATCGATAAAGGCTGCAATCCCACCTTCTTTTTGCGCTTGCGCAACTGCATGAAGGGCAACCGTTGTCTTACCAGATGACTCTGGCCCATAGATTTCAATGATACGTCCCTTAGGATAACCACCTGAACCAAGGGCAATATCAAGAGCCAAGGAACCTGAGCTCATCACTTGCACTTTTTGCTCTGCACGTTCACCCAAACGCATGATTGAACCTTTACCAAAGTCTTTCTCAATCAGTTTAAGAGCGTCATTCAAGGCTTTTTCACGTTCAGCCCCGAATTTTTTTGAAATTTCATCTAATTTTTTTGGTTTTTTCGCCATTCTATTCTCCTACATTCTAATGGTCCTCAGACCTATCTACTATTATATCAAAAGTTAGTCACTTAATAAAGCCTTGCGAACTAGGTTAAAGGCATGCATAACCGCAATGTGACGTACATCTGCTCGACTTCTGCCTCCAATATTGACCTTGATGACCTCAGTTCCTTGCTCCTGTGCCAAGCCTATGAAGACTGTCCCAGCTGGATGTCCTTCTAGGCTATCTGGTCCTGCCACTCCAGTCAAACTAAGGCCAAAATCAGACTGGGTCTTGATTCGTGCCTGCTCAGCCATCTTTTGAGCTGTAAATTCAGACACCACACCATACTCTTCCAAATCCTTGACAGGAATATCCAACATTTTTGATTTTTCATCCAAGCTATAGGTCACAAAACCACCCTTAAATATACTTGAAGCTCCTGAAAAATCTGCTACATTGGCTTGGAAAAGCCCTGCCGTCAAACTCTCTGCAGCCGTGATGGTTTTCCCTTGCTTTTTCAGTTCTTCTACCACAATACTAGCCAAGCTGGACTCTTCCCCATAACCATAACAAAGTTCTCGTAAAGAAATTCCTTCGAAAGTCTGGCGGTCTAAGATTTGATTTTCCAAGATATCCAGCGCCTGATTTGCCTTTTCTTGACTGCTAGCCTTTGTTGACAGGCGCAGAGTGACTTCTCCTGTCTTAGCATAAGGTGCCAAGGTAGGATCGGTCTGATTATCAATTAAATCAGCCAAAATCGTAACCAGCTGACTTTCGCCAATCCCAAAGAAACGAAGAACTCGGGAATATAGCTTGCTCCCTGTCATCAACTTGGGTAGAAGTTGGTTTAAGACCATGGGTTTTAATTCACTTGGTGGACCTGGAAGGACAACGTAGGTCACTCCATCGACTTCCAATATTCCTCCCACAGCCAGTCCTGTTTCATTTGGCAGTGGAGTCGCTCCTTCTACAAGTTGAGCTTGTCTTTCGTTATTCGGTGTTCGGGCATAGTCTGGTCGCTGGGCAAAAAAGACATCCAACTTCTCCTGAGCCTGAGGATCGAAGACTAATTCTTTCCCTAAAAATTTAGCCAGAGTTTGTTTGGTCAAATCGTCCTCAGTTGGTCCCAAACCACCTGTTAAAATCACCAGACTACTACGTTGACTGGCAATCTCAAGCAAAGACAAGAGACGAGCTTCATTGTCTCCTACAGCCGTCTGAAAATATACGTCTACCCCAATCTCTGCTAGTTTTTCCGATAAAAACTGGGCATTAGTATTAACAATCTGTCCTGTCAAAATCTCTGTTCCAACAGCAATGATTTCTGCTTTCATGTTTCCTCCTACCTATCTATTCGTATTTTTTTGAAAAAATCGCAGGAAATTTCCCACGATTTCATTATTAATTTTGTTCTATTTCTACACTTGAAGCATTCGTTGGTGCAGCAGTTCTTCCAAGAATTGCTTCGTATAACACAGCATTGGTTTCTACTTCAGTTACTTCCTCTTTACCTAGTGAACGACGTAAGAGATTTTGCATTTCTAACATATGCTCAGTTGTAACAATCTGGTAAGAAATGCCCTGCAGTTCAGCATCTTCTCCTCGCAATTGATGTGTTTCAATATTCTTGAAGGAATCTTGATAACCAAGTAATTGTGGAATACTTTTCGCTGATAAATCAATGTTGGTCTGCATATTGGTACTTAGGGCTTTTAAGATAGACTGATAGTGACTAACACTATTCAAGCTAAGAACTTTTTCAACAACCTTTTGAATGACTTCACGCTGACGCTTCTGACGTCCGTAGTCCCCTTCTGGATCTTGGTAGCGCATACGAGAATAAACAAGCGCTTCTTCACCATTTAGAGTTTGCTGTCCAACACCAATGGAAATTTTATTAAATTCTTCCTGGTCAGTAATCGAAATTGGAAAACCGAGTGTATTATTTACAGTCACCCCGCCAACTGCATCAACCAATTGTTGCAGCCCCTGCATATTCACCATAACGTAACGATCGATATGAATATTCATCATTTTCTGGATAGTTGAGATTGCCAATTCCGCACCACCACCAGCGTAGGCGGCATTTAGTTTAGCTTCCTCAACACTACCATCTTTATGCTGAATTTTAGTCAAGATATCACGTTCCAAACTCAACATCGTTGTTTTTTTCGTATGCGGATTAACCGTTAAGAGAATCATGGAATCACTATTTCCCTCCCAAGGGTCAGTTCGTTCTACGTTTCCAGTATCAACCCCCATTAAAAGGATCGTTAAGGGTTCAGTCGCCTCAATAACATTGGTTTCTTCCCCTATTTTTTTATAGGTCTTTGATAAGGTTTGTGTGCCTTGCTGATAAATGGTATAAGCAAAAACACCGACACCCAAAACTGTCACAGCTAGAAAAGCTAGCACCATTCCAATAATTTTTTTTACCATATTACTATCAATCTATCAGTCTACCCATCAGGTAAACATCTATAAATTTCCCTTCTTCTATGTACGCACCGCGATCTTGTCTACCTTCAATGACAAAACCATTCTTTTGATATAAATGAACTGCAGCCTGATTACGAGTTTGGACAGTGAGTTGAAGTCTACGAAGAATGCCACTAGCCTGCGCCCATTCTACGACTTCTTCAAGTAACAAACTCCCCAGTCCATTATTCCAATACTTCTTACCAATCACAATGAAGAGATCTCCAATATGCCGAACTCTCTTGCGCTGGTCAGCTGTAATATTTACAATACCAGCAATTTCATCATTCAGCAAGGCTAGTAAAGTGATTTGATTTTCTGAATGAGCCTGTTTATCCAAAAACAACTCCATCTCAGTATCTGTCATCAAAATGCCATCCCTGTCCAGACTGGTAAAATCTGTTTCTACACTGACACGATTTAAAAATGATACTAACTCAGCCGCATCTTCAACTTCTGCTTCCCTAATGAGCAACTCATACTCCATGTTGAAGCTCCTCTAAGAGTTTTTCTGCACGTAAACCCTTTGCTTGGAAATTCAGCCTGCGACCGTCTTCTTCTTTTAGAATTTCCAATTCTAAATAAGTATCTGGTAAGGCATCACCTAAAAGATGTCCCCACTCGATGACAGTCACCCCGCCACCAAAGAGAAACTCATCTAAATCAATAGAATCAGCATCTCCCTCAATGCGGTAAACATCTAAATGATAAAGAGGAAGACGACCTTCATACTCTCTTACGATAGTGTAGGTTGGACTCTTAATCATCTGAGTAATCTGTAACCCTTTAGCAAGGCCTTTTGTAAAGGTCGTTTTGCCTGCTCCAAGTTCTCCAGTTAGAATTAAAACATCATTCTTTTCTAATAAACAGCCCAAACGCTCACCTAAGGATTGTAAGTCTTCTTCGTTTTTAGTGTACATGTTTCTATTATACCAAAAACTTGTTCTTTGTCTAGGTATTATCTATGAATTCTATATTATGAATTAAAAACTTGAGCCAGTCCTTGTTATGATCTTAAAATAGGAACAGTAAAAAGACAACTAACAAGATATCTCTCATCAAATGACTGTAAAATGAAACTTCCCAGCGAATGACTTTTGGCACCAACAGTCCTAGAAATAGCATTCCCAAGGCAATATAAAAGGTCATGGACAATAGCATCCAAGGATTTCTGAGAAGGATTAGAATAGCTAGTCCACTAATAAAACAGATTTCCTTCTTTCCCAAAATCTTTTTCAATCCATTTACATACTTCTGAATTGGTAGAAAAACTAACAAATCAATACCAAATAAGAAAAAGAAACTCGGTAGAAAGGCTTCCGCAAATCCTTCTACGGATGTATTTCCTGCAAGGATATGTTCTATGACAATTAAAGCTAAACCCAAAATATTTACTAATAGCAAGAGACTATACAAGAATTGTTGCTTATCTTCCTTAAAAACTGAATAAGATTGATTTCCCTGCCCTCTATAGTAGTTTATCCCTGCCCCAATACTGGCAAGGAGCAACATACCTACTAAATAATAGAAGCAGTTTTGATTTAACATCAAGGCCCAAGTCGATAAACTTAAACAAGAACAGCTACTAATACCAAAAACTGTCAGCAATAACAAAATACGAATTTGCTTTTTCATTTTTTCCATCATTCTTCCTCCCTTACTTGCTCTTATTATAGGCTAGAAATCCTCCCCATTGCTAGAATATTTCTCAACTGTCAGTTTTCTACTCTAAAATGCAAAAAAGTTTGATGCAAGTAACCCTTACATCAAACTTTTACTACTTTCCGTCAAACCAAAGAGTAATTTCTCGCTTAGCTGACTCTTCTGAATCTGAACCATGCACAACATTTTGAATAGCTTGGTTTTCTCCAGCAGCTTTTGCAAAATCACCTCGAATAGTTCCTGGTAAAGCTTCTTCTGGACGAGTAGCACCCATCATGGTCCGCCAAGTTTCAATTACTTTGGGACCAGAAATGATACCTACAAGAACTGGGCCTGAAGTCATAAATTCACGAATCGGTGGGTAAAAACTTTGACCAACCAAGTCCTGATAGTGCTGATCAATCAACTCTTCTGAAACCTGTGAACGCAACTCCAATTTTTCGATTGTAAATCCACGTTGTTCGATGCGTTTCAACACTTCACCAACTAGCCCTCTTTTCACACCATCTGGTTTAATGATAAAAAATGTTTGTTCCATACTCGTCTCCTTTGTCAGCTTCTTTCTTTTATTTTACCACATTTCATGGAAAAACGGAGAAAGTTTTCAGAAAAATGAGAGAGCCCGAGGGCTCTCTCATTCTCTTTTATTCTACTGTTTCTTCCACAGTTTCAACGGCAGCATCCACAACTACTTCTGCTGTTTCTTCATTTCCTTCTTCCTCTACTGGAGGATTAAGGTATTCTTCTTCGTTGATAGCTTGTGGTTCAAGGTTACGGTAACGGGCCATACCAGTACCTGCTGGGATGATCTTACCGATGATAACATTTTCTTTAAGTCCAAGGAGATGGTCTTTCTTACCACGGATAGCCGCGTCAGTAAGGACACGAGTTGTTTCCTGGAAGGAAGCCGCTGACAAGAAACTGTTGGTTTCAAGTGAGGCTTTGGTAATTCCCATAAGAACTGGGCGACCTGTCGCTGGAACTCCACCTGCGATAAGGACATCTTTGTTAGCATCTGTAAAGTCATTGATATCCATAAGGGTACCCATGAGAAGGTCTGTATCTCCTGGATCCATGACACGGACTTTACGGATCATTTGACGAACCATTACCTCGATGTGTTTGTCACCGATTTCTACCCCTTGGCTACGGTAAACTTTTTGTACTTCACCGAGAAGGTAAGTTTCAACTGACAAGACATCACGAACTGCAAGGAGACGTTTTGGTTGGATAGAGCCTTCTGTCAGAGCAGCACCACGCGCTACTTGGTCTCCAACTTCAACACGCATACGAGCTGTAAATGGAACAACATACTCCCCTTCGCCAGTTTCACCCTTAACAAAGACTTTCTTAGTACGAGTTGAGGCATCTTCTTCGATAGCGGTAACTTGTCCTTTAACCTCTGTGATAACCGCTTCCCCTTTAGGATTGCGGGCTTCAAAGATTTCTTGGACACGAGGAAGACCCTGAGTGATATCGGTATTTGAGGCAACCCCACCCGTGTGGAAGGTACGCATTGTAAGCTGTGTACCAGGTTCCCCGATAGATTGGGCAGCGATTGTACCGACTGCTTCACCAACTTCAACCGCATCACCAGTCGCCAAGTTGATACCATAACAGTGACGGCAGACACCATGACGAGTGTTACATGTAAATACAGAGCGGATAGTCACTTCTTCCACACCAGCATTCACAATTTCACGCGCCTTGTCTTCTGTAATCAATTCATTTGGACCGATAATCACTGCACCAGTTTCTGGATGTTTAACAGTTTTCTTAGTGTAACGACCATTGAGACGCTCTTCGAGAGACTCGATCATTTCTTTTCCTTCTGCGATAGAACGGATCAAGAGACCACGGTCAGTTCCACAGTCGTCCTCACGGATGATAACATCTTGGGCAACGTCAACCAAACGACGAGTCAAATAACCTGAGTCAGCTGTCTTAAGGGCCGTATCGGTCATACCTTTACGCGCACCGTGAGTTGAGAAGAACATTTCGAGTACTGACAGACCTTCGCGGAAGTTTGAAAGGATTGGCAATTCCATGATACGTCCGTTAGGAGCAGCCATCAGACCACGCATACCGGCAAGCTGTGAGAAGTTTGAGATATTACCACGGGCTCCAGAGTCCATCATCATAACGATTGGGTTCTTAGGATCTTGGTTGGCAATCAAGCGTTTCTCAAGTTTTTCACGGGCAGCACGCCATTCAGCTGTAACGGCATTGTAACGCTCGTCGTCTGTGATCATACCGCGACGGAATTGTTTGGTGATTTGTTCTACACGTTTGTGTGATTCTTCAATGATTTCAGCTTTGTCATCAACGACTGGGATATCGGCAATCCCCACTGTCAATCCTGCAAGAGTTGAGTGGTGGTAACCGAGGTTCTTCATACGGTCAAGTAGGGCAGAAGTTTCTGTCGTACGGAAACGTTTGAAGATTTCAGCGATGATATTTCCAAGATTTTTCTTCTTGAATGGAGGGTTAAGTTCAAGATTGCTGATAGCTTCCTTGATATCTCCACCAAGTGGCAAGAAGTATTTGGCTGGAACGCCTTCTGTCAAGTTGGCATTGTTTGGTTCTTGCAAGTATGGTAGACCCTCTGGCATGATGTCGTTGAAGAGAATTTTACCAACTGTTGTAAGCAAGACCTTGTGTTTTTGCTCTTCTGTCCAAGGTTTGTTGAGGCTGTCTGTTGCGATACCAACACGTGAGTGAAGGTGAACATAACCATTACGGTAAGCCATAACCGCTTCGTCACGGTCTTTGAAGACCATTCCTTCACCTTCACGACCAGCTTCTTCCATAGTCAAGTAATAGTTACCCAAAACCATGTCCTGAGATGGAGTAACAACCGGTTTACCATCTTTCGGGTTCAAGATATGCTCAGCAGCGAGCATCAAGATACGAGCTTCTGCTTGGGCTTCTTCTGAAAGCGGTACGTGGATGGCCATTTGGTCTCCGTCAAAGTCGGCATTGTAGGCTTCACAGACAAGCGGGTGCAAGCGAAGGGCCTTACCATCAATCAAGACGGGTTCGAAGGCTTGGATACCCAAACGGTGAAGGGTCGGTGCGCGGTTCAAAAGAACTGGATGTTCTTTGATCACTTCTTCAAGAATATCCCAGATACGCTCATCTCCGCGTTCCACCAAGCGTTTAGCTGCTTTGACGTTTTGCACGATATCACGGGCAACGATTTCACGCATCACGAATGGTTTAAAGAGCTCGATAGCCATTTCACGTGGCACACCACATTGGTACATCTTAAGAGTTGGACCAACTGCGATAACGGAACGTCCTGAGAAGTCAACACGTTTACCGAGCAAGTTTTGACGGAAGCGTCCTTGTTTACCTTTAAGCATGTGGCTCAATGATTTCAGTGGACGGCTACCTGGTCCTGTGATTGGACGACCACGACGACCATTGTCAATCAAAGCGTCAACCGCTTCTTGAAGCATACGCTTCTCATTTTGAACGATAATACCTGGTGCATTCAACTCGAGCAAACGAGCCAAACGGTTGTTACGGTTGATAACACGGCGGTAAAGGTCATTCAAGTCAGATGAGGCAAAACGGCCACCATCCAACTGCAACATTGGACGAAGATCTGGTGGAATAACCGGAAGGATGTTGAGAATCATCCATTCAGGTTTGTTTCCAGACTTGTAAAAGGCATCCAAAACATCCAAACGACGGATAGCTTTGACACGTTTTTGTCCAGTAGCTGTTTTCAATTCTTCTTTGAGTTCAGCAATTTCTTTTTCAAGATCTACTTGTTTTAAAAGGTCTTGGATGGCTTCGGCACCCATCTTGGCAACGAATGATCCATAACCATATTCACGCAAGCGCTCACGGTATTCGCGCTCAGTCATGATAGACTTGTGCTCAAGTGGTGTATCCTTAGGATCAATCACCACATAAGCCGCAAAGTAGATAACTTCCTCGAGAGCACGAGGGCTCATATCAAGGGTCAAGCCCATACGGCTTGGAATCCCCTTGAAGTACCAGATGTGAGATACAGGAGCTTTCAACTCAATGTGCCCCATACGCTCACGACGAACTTTCGTACGCGTTACTTCAACCCCACAGCGGTCACAAACAATCCCTCTATAACGAATGCGTTTGTACTTACCACAAGCACATTCCCAGTCTTTTGTAGGACCAAAGATAACTTCATCAAAAAGTCCTTCACGTTCTGGTTTCAAGGTACGGTAATTGATTGTTTCAGGTTTTTTGACTTCTCCATAAGACCATGAACGGACTTTACTTGGAGAAGCTAGGGTGATTTGCATACTTTTAAAACGATTTACATCAACCACTATTTCTTCCCTTTCTATTCTAAGTGAACTGCTTATTCTTCTTCAGCAGCTTCTTCTGTTGCTTCCGCTTTTGTTGCTTTCTCAGCTTCTTCAGCTTCAAAGGCTGCTTTAGCCTCTTGGGCTGCTTTTTCGCGGGCTTTTTCAAGGTCATCTACGTGGATGACATCTTCGTCCATTCCTTCATCCAAGTCGCGAAGTTCCACTTCTTGGTCATCTTCGTCTAGGACACGCATGTCAAGACCAAGAGATTGCAATTCTTTGACAAGAACTCGGAAGGATTCTGGAACACCTGGTTTTGGAATTGGTTTTCCTTTTGTAATAGCTTCATAGGCTTTCAAACGTCCGTTGATATCGTCAGACTTGTAAGTCAAGATTTCTTGAAGAACATTTGACGCACCGTAGGCTTCAAGAGCCCAAACCTCCATCTCACCGAAACGTTGTCCACCAAACTGAGCTTTACCTCCGAGTGGTTGTTGGGTAACAGTTGAGTAAGGTCCGACTGAACGAGCGTGCAATTTATCATCAACCATGTGGTGGAGTTTGATCATGTACATGACTCCGACAGAAACACGGTTATCAAACGGTTCCCCAGTACGTCCATCGTAAAGGATTGTTTTGGCATCGCTATCCATACCAGCTTCTTTAACAGTTGACCAAAGGTCTTCAGAACTTGCTCCGTCAAAGACAGGTGTTGCGATGTGAATACCAAGAGTACGAGCAGCCATACCAAGGTGGAGCTCCATAACCTGACCGATATTCATACGTGATGGCACCCCAAGTGGGTTCAACATGATATCGACTGGAGTTCCATCTGGAAGGTAAGGCATGTCTTCTACAGGAACGATACGAGAGACAACCCCTTTATTTCCGTGACGTCCGGCCATCTTATCTCCGACCTTGATCTTGCGTTTTTGAGCGATGTAGACGCGAACCAGCATGTTGACACCTGATTGCAACTCATCTCCATTTGCACGTGTAAAGATTTTAACATCACGAACGACACCATCGGCACCGTGTGGTACACGAAGAGAAGTATCACGCACTTCACGAGATTTATCTCCGAAGATAGCGTGCAAGAGCCGTTCTTCAGCTGAAAGGTCTTTCTCCCCCTTAGGTGTTACTTTACCTACAAGGATATCGCCTTCTTTAACCTCAGCACCGATACGGATAATACCCATTTCGTCAAGGTCTTTGAGGGCATCTTCACCAACGTTTGGAATTTCGCGAGTGATTTCTTCAGGCCCAAGCTTTGTATCGCGTGTTTCTGATTCGTATTCTTCAAGGTGGACAGATGTGTAGACATCATCTTTCACCAAGCGTTCGCTCATGATAACAGCATCCTCGAAGTTGTAACCTTCCCAAGTCATGTAGGCAACGATTGGGTTTTGTCCAAGCGCCATTTCTCCATTTTCCATAGAAGGTCCGTCAGCGATGAAATCGCCTTTTTCAACGGCATCACCAACTTTTACAAGAGTGCGTTGGTTGTAAGCAGTACCTGAGTTTGAACGACGGAATTTTTGGATGTGGTAAACATCCAATGAACCATCTTCACGACGAACTTCTACCTTGTCAGCATCTGCATAGGTAACTTTACCGTCGTACTGAGCAATCACAGCAGCTCCTGAATCGTGGGCTGCTTGGTATTCCATACCAGTACCAACGTAAGGTGCTTTAGGATTAATCAATGGCACAGCCTGACGTTGCATGTTGGCTCCCATGAGGGCACGGTTGGAGTCATCGTTTTCCAAGAAAGGAATACATGCTGTCGCAACGGCAACTACCTGTTTTGGTGATACGTCCATATAGTCAACAGCATTAGCTGGATACTCTTGGTTGACCCCTTGGTGACGTCCCATGACAACTTTCTCAGCAAATGTTCCATCTTCATTCAGACGAGAATTAGCCTGTGCTACAGTAAATTCATCTTCTTCATCGGCTGTCAACCAAACGATTTCGTTCGTAACAACACCTGTTTCACGGTCAACCTTACGGTATGGTGTTTGAACAAAACCATACTTATTCAAGTGCCCGTAAGATGACAAGTTATTAATCAAACCGATGTTAGGTCCTTCAGGTGTCTCGATTGGACACATACGGCCATAGTGAGTGTAGTGCACGTCACGTACTTCATATCCAGCGCGGTCACGTGTCAAACCACCAGGTCCTAAGGCTGACAAACGGCGTTTGTGTGACAACTCAGAAAGTGGGTTGTGTTGGTCCATGAACTGTGACAACTGTGATGAACCAAAGAATTCTTTCACCGCAGCTGTTACAGGACGGATATTGATGATTTGTTGTGGTGTCAAGACTTCGTTGTCCTGAACAGACATACGTTCACGGACATTACGTTCCATACGAGAAAGTCCAAGACGTACTTGATTGGCAAGCAATTCACCAACCGCACGGATACGACGGTTTCCAAGGTGGTCGATATCATCTACACGGCCAAGTCCTTCCGCCAAGTTAAGGAAGTAGCTCATCTCAGCAAGGATATCTGCAGGAGTGACGATACGAACCTTGTCATCTGGATTAGCATTACCAATGATTGTTACGACACGGTCTGGATCAGTTGGAGCAACAACCTTGAATTTTTGAAGAACAACTGGCTCAGTCACAACCGCAGCATCATTTGGAATGTAGACAATCTTGTTCAAATCACCATTCAAATGGCTTTCAATACTTTCAATCACGCTACGAGTCATGATTGTACCAGCTTCTACCAAGATTTCTCCTGTTTCAGGGTCTACCAATGGCTCTGCAATGGTTTGATTAAGCAAACGTGTTTTAACATTGAGTTTTTTATTGATTTTGTAACGACCAACTGCTGCTAAGTCATAGCGACGTGGGTCAAAGAAGCGTGCCACAAGCAAGCTACGTGAGCTTTCAGCAGTCTTAGGCTCACCTGGACGAAGACGTTCGTAAATTTCTTTCAAAGCTTCGTCTGTACGAGAGTCCATTGGGTTCTTATGGATATCTTTTTCAACAGTGTTGCGAACCAATTCGCTATCACCAAAGATATCAAAAATTTCATCATCACCTGAGAAACCAAGCGCACGAACCAATGTCGTAAATGGAATCTTACGAGTACGGTCGATACGAGTGTAGGCGATATCTTTTGAGTCACTTTCAAGTTCCAACCAAGCTCCACGGTTAGGGATAACAGTTGAACCGTAGCCCACTTTACCGTTTTTATCAACTTTATCGTTAAAGTAAACACCTGGTGAGCGGACCAACTGAGACACGATGATACGTTCACCACCATTGATGATGAAGGTACCCATTTCTGTCATGATTGGGAAATCACCAAAGAAAACTTCTTGGGTTTTGATTTCGCCTGTTTCTTTATTGATCAAGCGGAAGGTTACAAAAATTGGTGCTGAGTAGCTAGCATCGTGAATACGAGCTTCTTCTAGCGTATATTTTGGTTCCTTGATTTCATATCCAACAAATTCCAACTCCATTGTGTCTGTGAAGTTTGAAATTGGCAATACATCTTCAAACACTTCCTTAAGACCGTGGTCTAGGAAATCTTTGAATGAGTCAGTTTGAATTTCAATCAAATTTGGTAAGTCAAGAACTTCTTTGATTCTTGAAAAACTACGACGGGTACGATGTTTCCCGTATTGAACGTCATGTCCTGCCAAGATGATTCTCCTTTGTAAATAAGTTCCAAGCCTTGTCAATCAGGCTTTTCTAATCGTCATATGGTTTTAAAAACCCCTATCACCGTGTCCTCTTGATAAATTTTCAGAATCTTTAAGTCTTTGTTACAAGTACTCAAAATCCTGAAAAAAAGCACAAAAAGAGCAGCTAAATCTGACTTTTTCAGAAGATTTAACTGCTGTGAGCCTTGTCTGGACAATATTTCAGACAAAACCTACGACAAATGATTATTCATATTATACCCTATTTAGCTAGATTTTTCAAGGGGATTGACGAATTTTTGACAAAATCTTTTCCTATAAAAAAGATTGGATGAATCGTAACAAAATCTGTTGCGATTTTTCTTTTATTTTAGTTCCAGGAAAACGCTTGCATATCCTTTTACTAAGTGCTATACTGATATAGAAATTTATTGATTGGAGAATCATTATGAGAAAAACACCATCTCACACTGAGAAAAAAATGGTTTACAGCATCCGTTCCCTCAAAAATGGAACTGGTTCTGTCCTTATTGGAGCAAGCCTTGTTCTGCTTGCCATGGCTACACCAACTATTTCAGCCAACGAAAATACTACAAGCAATAAGGGAACTAGTAATGAAACCACTACTGCCCTTGCACAGCCTCTTACTGATACAGCAACGAGCTCTGGTAAGAAGGAAAGTGATATTTCTTCGCCAAAAAATGCAAACGCTTCCCTAGAGAAAAAAGAAGAAAAACAACCTGCAACAGAGGCACCCACTCCGGCTGCAACTCCCGCCGATTCCGCACCACAAACCGGGCAAGATCGTTCCAATGAGCCAACTACTTCTACGAGTCCAGTAACGACTGAAACTAAAGCAGAAGAGCCAATAGAAGACAACTACTTCCGTATCCATGTCAAAAAGCTTCCTGAAGAAAACAAGGATGCTCAAGGACTATGGACTTGGGACGATGTTGAAAAACCATCTGAAAATTGGCCTAACGGAGCCTTATCCTTCAAGGATGCCAAAAAAGATGACTACGGCTACTACCTAGATGTCAAATTAAAGGGAGAACAAGCTAAGAAAATTAGCTTCCTCATCAATAATACAGCTGGGAAAAATCTAACCGGCGATAAATCGGTAGAAAAACTGTCACCAAAGATGAATGAGGCTTGGTTGGACCAAGATCACAAGGTTTTCTCTTACGAGCCACAACCTGCAGGAACTATTCGCGTCAACTACTACCGTACAGATGGCAACTATGACAAGAAATCTCTCTGGTACTGGGGAGATGTGAAAAATCCAAGTAGTGGTGAATGGCCTAACGGAACAGACTTTACGGCTACAGGCAAATATGGTCGCTATATTGATATTCCACTCAAAGATGCAGCTAAAGATCTTGGATTTTTATTATTAGACAGAAACAAACAAGGAGACGATGTGAAAATCCGTAAAGAAGATTATAAGTTCACAGATTTGAAAAATCATAGCCAAATTTTCCTAAAAGATGATGACGAAACCATCTACACCAACCCCTACTATGTGCACGATATCCGCATGACAGGAGCTCAACATGTAGGAACTTCTAGCATTGAAAGTAGTTTTTCAACACTTGTCGGTGCTAAAAAAGAAGATATCCTCAAACACTCCAGCATCACTAATCATCTAGGAAACAAAGTAACTATCACTGATGTTACAATCGATGAGGCTGGTAAGAAAGTGACCTACAGCGGAGATTTCTCTGACACAAAACATCCTTATACCGTTAGCTACAACTCTGACAAATTCACTACCAAAACAAGCTGGCGTCTTAAAGATGAGACTTACAGCTATGATGGTAAACTTGGAGCTGACCTCAAAGAAGAAGGAAAACAGGTTGATTTAACTCTATGGTCACCAAGTGCTGATAAGGTTTCTGTTGTTGTCTACGACAAGAATAACCCTGAAAAAGTGGTTGGAACTGTCGCTCTTGAAAAAGGTGAAAAAGGAACCTGGAAACAAACTCTGAATGAAAACTCTGGTCTCGGCATCAGCAATTACACTGGCTACTACTACCACTACCAAATCGAGCGCCAAGGTAAAACTGTTCTTGCACTCGATCCTTACGCTAAATCCCTCGCTGCTTGGAATAGTGACGATGCCAAGATTGACGATGCCCATAAAGTGGCTAAAGCTGCCTTTGTAGATCCAGCTAAACTAGGACCTCAAGACTTGACTTATGGTAAGATTCGCAACTTCAAATCGCGCGAAGATGCTGTCATCTATGAAGCTCATGTGCGTGACTTCACTTCAGATCCTGCCATCGCAAAAGATTTGACTAAGCAATTTGGTACCTTTGAAGCCTTTATCGAAAAACTAGACTACCTCAAAAACTTGGGTGTAACCCACATCCAGCTCCTTCCAGTCTTGTCTTACTACTTTGTCAATGAGTTGAAGAACCACGAACGCTTATCTGACTATGCTTCAAGCAACAGCAACTACAACTGGGGATATGACCCTCAAAACTACTTCTCCTTGACTGGTATGTACTCAAGCGACCCTAAGAATCCAGAAAAACGAATCGCAGAATTTAAAAACCTCATCAACGAGATCCACAAACGTGGCATGGGAGCTATCCTGGATGTAGTGTATAACCATACAGCCAAGGTCGATATCTTTGAAGATTTAGAGCCAAACTACTACCACTTTATGGATGCTGATGGGACACCTCGCACTAGCTTTGGTGGTGGACGCTTGGGGACAACCCACCATATGACCAAACGGCTCCTAGTTGACTCTATCAAATATCTAGTTGATACCTACAAAGTAGATGGCTTCCGTTTCGATATGATGGGAGACCATGATGCAGCTTCTATCGAAGAAGCATACAAGGCTGCACGCGCCCTCAATCCAAATCTAATCATGCTGGGTGAAGGTTGGAGAACCTATGCTGGTGATGAAAATATGCCTACTAAAGCTGCTGACCAAGATTGGATGAAACATACCGATACTGTCGCAGTCTTTTCCGACGACATCCGTAACAACCTCAAGTCTGGTTATCCAAACGAAGGTCAACCTGCCTTTATCACAGGCGGCAAGCGTGATATCAACACTATCTTCAAAAATCTCATTGCTCAACCAACCAACTTTGAAGCAGATAGTCCTGGAGATGTCATCCAATACATCGCAGCCCATGATAACTTGACCCTCTTTGACATCATCGCCCAATCTATCAAAAAAGATCCAAGCAAAGCTGAGAACTATGCTGAAATCCACCGTCGTTTGCGACTTGGAAACCTCATGGTCTTGACAGCTCAAGGAACTCCATTTATCCACTCTGGTCAGGAATATGGTCGTACTAAACAATTCCGTGACCCAGCCTACAAGACTCCAGTAGCAGAGGATAAGGTTCCAAACAAATCTCACTTGTTGCGTGATAAGGACGGCAACCCATTTGACTATCCTTACTTCATCCATGACTCTTACGATTCTAGCGATGCTATTAACAAGTTTGACTGGATCAAGGCTACAGATGGAAAAGCATATCCTGAAAATGTCAAGAGCCGTGACTATATGAAAGGTCTGATCGCCCTACGTCAATCTACAGATGCCTTCCGACTTAAGAGTCTCCAAGATATCAAAGACCGTGTCCAACTCATCACTGTCCCAGGTCAAAATGGTGTAGAAAAAGAGGATGTAGTAATTGGCTACCAAATTACTGCTCCAAACGGTGATATCTACGCAGTATTTGTTAATGCGGATGAAAAGGCTCGCGAATTTAACTTGGGAACTGCCTTTGCCCACCTCAGAAATGCTGAAGTTTTAGCAGATGAAAACCAAGCAGGGCCAGTCGGAATTGCCAACCCGAAAGGACTCGAATGGACTGAAAAAGGCTTGAAATTAAACGCCCTTACAGCTACTGTTCTTAGAATCTCTCAAGGCGGTGCCATCGTTGCCCCAGCTGTGGAAGAAAAACCAGAATTTGACCTTTCTAGCTTAAAACAAGAACAAGGGCAAAATAACAGCCAAGACAATATGTCAAACCGAGCAGTCAAACCGGAACAGCAAACTCCTGCTTCACAAACTAAACCTGATTCTGCAAAACCAGATACAAAAGTAGCTGATGCAGAAAATAAACCTAACCAAGCTACAGCTGATTCACAAGCTGAACTACCAAATACAGGAACCAAAAATGATCACAAACTCCTGTTTGCAGGAATTAGTCTCCTTGCTCTTCTAGGTCTCGGGTTCTTGCTAAAAAACAAAAAAGAGAACTAAACTAGCCCTCCTATAGAACTATCCCCCAAGCCTTAACGCTCGGGGGATTGATTTTTGCACAATATTTGTCGTCATAATAAACTTGATTAGGATTTTTTATTAAGCCTCTTTCATGGCAAAATAAGCCCGTACTTTTGGAGCCACTTGCGTTCCGAAAAGTTCAATAGCTCTCAGGACTTGTTCATGAGGCATAGAACCAAGCGGTAGATGGAGCATGAAGCGGTCCAATCCTAAATCCTCAATCATGCGAATTAATTTTTCGGACACTTGATCTGGATTGCCCACAAACATGGCACCATTTGGTCCAACTTGCTCCAAATATTGCTCATAACGCAATTCCTGCCAGTGCGGACGGTCTTTGGAAATAGCATCCACCACTTGCTTGGTCGGATGGAAATAATCTTTTACAGCCTGCTCGCCATCTTCAGCAATCCAACCCCAAGAATGAGCCCCAACCTTTAGTTCATGACTAGCATGGCCCGCTTCGCTCCCAATCTCACGATAAGCCTGAATCAACTTTTTAAAATAACGCGGATTGCCACCAATAATTGCATAGACAATCGGTAGACCAGCCTGAGCAATCTTCACTGTTGATTCGACATGACCACCTGTCGCTATCCACAAGGGTAATTTGTCCTGAACTGGACGAGGATAGACTTCTTTGCCAGAGATTGTTTGAGTCAATCGCCCTTGCCAGTCTAACTTGGTCTTCTCATTGACTAACTGGAGCAAATCTAATTTCTCATCAAAAAGGGCTTCGTAGTCTTTCAAGTCATAGCCAAACAAGGGAAAAGATTCCGTGAAAGAACCCCTTCCGGCAATAATCTCCGCACGTCCATTTGACAAAGCATCGATAGTGGCATACTGTTGGAACAAGCGAATCGAATCCATGCTCGAGAGAATGCTGACTGCACTGGTCAAACGGATTTTCTTGGTATTAACTGCCCCAGCTGCTAGTACAATCTCTGGAGCTGATACCGCAAAATCCACTCGATGGTGCTCACCAATCCCATATACATCCAAACCAAGCTTGTCAGCCAGCTCAATCTCCGCCACCAACTGGCGAATTCGTTCAGCATGACTGTAAGTCTGCCCAGTCCCTTCAAGCACCGTTGTTTCCCCAAATGCTGAAATTCCCAATTCTACCATTGTGATTCTCCCCGTCTATTTCTTTCCTGCAATTTGAAAAATTATTCTAACACGAAACTTGAGTACAAGCAACCGATTTGCTCACAAGAAAAAGCCTAGATAACTAGACTTTTTTAGCTTATTCTACCGTTACTGACTTAGCAAGGTTACGTGGTTTATCCACATCAAGGCCACGGTGTAGAGTTGCAAAGTAAGCGACCAATTGCGTTGGCACAACCATTGAAATTGGTGAGAGGTAAGGGTGTACGGTCGTAAGGACGATATCGTCTGTATCTTTGGCAACATTTTCTTCTGCGATAGTGAGAACCTTGGCACCACGAGCTGCGACCTCTTGGATATTTCCACGAGTGTGGTTGGCAAGGACTGGATCTGACAAGAGAGCCAAGACAGGTGTTCCTTCTTCAATCAAGGCAATGGTTCCGTGCTTAAGTTCTCCTGCTGCAAAGCCTTCACACTGAATGTAAGAAATCTCTTTGAGTTTGAGACTTGCTTCCATAGCTACATAGTAATCTTGACCACGCCCGATGTAAAAGGCGTTGCGAGTTGTTTCAAGAAGCTCACGAACCTTAGCTTCAATAGTTTCTTTCTCTGAAAGAGTTGATTCGATAGACTGAGCTACGATTGACAACTCATGAACCAAATCAAAGGATTGCGCTTTGGCATTGCCATTTGCTTCTCCGACTGCTTTTGCAAGGAAGGCAAGGGCTGCGATTTGTGCTGTATATGCTTTAGTTGATGCCACGGCAATTTCAGGACCTGCATGAAGGAGCATGGTATGGTTAGCTTCACGTGAAAGAGTTGAACCTGGGACGTTTGTCACTGTCAAGCTTGGGATTCCCATTTCATTAGCCTTAACCAAAACTTGACGGCTATCCGCTGTTTCACCAGACTGGCTGATAAAGATGAAAAGTGGTTTCTTGCTGAGAAGTGGCATACCGTAGCCCCACTCAGATGAGATTCCAAGTTCCACTGGTGTATCAGTCAATTCTTCCAACATCTTCTTAGAAGCAAATCCTGCATGGTAAGATGTTCCAGCTGCAAGGATGTAGATACGGTCTGCGTCTTGAACAGCCTTGATAATAGCTGGGTCTACGACAACTTGACCAGCCTCATCTGTGTAGGCTTGGATGAGTTTACGCATAACAGTTGGTTGCTCATCAATTTCCTTGAGCATGTAGTAAGGATAAGTTCCCTTACCGATATCAGATAAGTCTAGCTCAGCAGTGTAGCTAGCACGCTCACGACTATTACCTTCATAGTCTTGAACTTCCACGCTATCCGCCTTGACGATTACCAGCTCTTGGTCATGGATTTCCATGTATTGGTTGGTCTCACGAATCATAGCCATGGCATCTGAGCAGACCATGTTGTAGCCTTCCCCAAGACCAATCAAGAGTGGTGATTTATTCTTCGCTACATAAATGACATCTGGATTTTCAGAGTCAATCAAGGCAAAGGCATAAGAACCACGGATGATGTGAAGAGCTTTTTTGAAGGCTTCAAGAACTGATAAGCCATCTTCTTCCGCAAATTTTCCAATCAAGTGAACGGCAATTTCCGTATCTGTTTGCCCCTTGAAGTGGTGACCTGCAAGGTATTCTTCCTTGATTTCAAGGTAGTTCTCAATCACCCCGTTGTGCACCAAGACAAAACGTTCAGTCTCAGAGCGGTGTGGGTGAGCATTGTCTTCAGTTGGTTTCCCGTGAGTTGCCCAACGAGTATGTCCGATACCAGTTGTTCCCTCAACACCAGCTGTCTTGGCAGACAATTCTGCAATACGACCAACCGCCTTGACTAGATGGTTTTCAGCACCACCTAGGACAAAAATCCCCGCAGAATCATAGCCACGGTATTCGAGCTTTTCAAGCCCTTGAATCAAAATATCAGTTGCATTTGTGTTTCCAACAACACCAACAATTCCACACATAGTATATACGACACAGGCAAGCTGTGCTTTCTCCTTAAAATTGGTATAGTCTAATTCCTCTGTTACGGAATCAGCAAAAACAGTATATACTTGTTTCTTTCACTTGTCAAGAGTAAAAATTGGTATAGTTCAAATCAAATTTTTGTAAGCAAAAAAACTCTGACCAATTAGGATAATCAGTCAGAGTCCTTTTTAAAATCCATTATTGTCGCTTAATTCCTTGAACCAGTGCCCTGATTTTTTCAGACGACGTTCTTGCGTTTCCAAGTCTAATTCGACCAAACCATAGCGATTTTTATAACTATTGAGCCATGACCAACAATCGATAAATGTCCAAATCAAGTAACCCTTACAATTGGCTCCATCTTCAATGGCACGGTGAAGTTCACGAAGATGACCTTTTACAAAGTCAATACGATAATCATCTTGAATCATTCCATTCTCACGGAATTTTTCTTCTCCTTCAACACCCATACCATTCTCTGTCAACATCCACTCGATATTACCATAATTTTCCTTGATATTTTGGGCAATGTCATAAATCCCTTGCTCATAAATCTCCCAGCCACGATGAGGATTGATTTTCCGTCCAGGCATCACATAAGGCTCGTAAAAATGTTCTGGTAAGAGTGGACTCTCTGGATGCTTAGCAAATCGAGGCGCCATAACACGCAAAGGTTGATAGTAGTTGACACCAAGGAAGTCCACAGTATTGTCACGAATGAGCTTCAACTCCTCCTCTGTAGCATCAGGCAAGAGACCTTGTTCATGCAAGATTTCTACCAACTCCTGTGGATAAGTCCCCAAAACAGACGGATCTAAGAAAGATTGGGCTTGAAAAAGGTCCGCAATGCGAGCTGCCTTGACATCAGCAGGATGCTGGCTACGTGGATAAGCCGGTGTCAAGTTGAGGACAATCCCAATCTTGGAATCAGGCAAGAGTTCGTGACAAGCCTTAACCGCCCGACTGCTAGCCAATTGTGTATGATAAGCTACTTTAACGGCTGCCTCTGCATCCACCTTATGTGGATAATGGGCATCGTAAAAATATCCAAATTCTACTGGAACGATGGGCTCGTTAAAGGTAATCCATTGATCCACTAAATCTCCATAAGTCTCAAAACAAAAACGAGCATAGTCTTCATAGGCTGAGACAGTCGCCTTATTTTCCCAACCATCACCATCCTCTTGAAGGGCAAAAGGCAAATCAAAATGATAAAGATTGACTAAAAGACGAATCCCTTTGGCCTTAATAGACTCAAAAACCTTACGGTAAAAGTCCACACCTTGAGGATTGACTTTCCCACGCCCTTGTGGAAAAATCCGTGACCACTGAATAGAAGTCCGAAAGGCCGTGTGACCAGTTTCTAACAGTAGCTCAATATCCTTTTCCCAGTTTTCATAAAAGGTTGATGTTTTATCTGGACCAATCCCATTATAGTAACGATTTGGCTCCACTTGGTACCAATAATCCCAGAGATTATCTCCCTTGCCGTCACCAGCTACACATCCTTCTGTCTGTGGTCCAGAAGTAGAGGATCCCCAGACAAAATCCTTTGGAAATCTTAGCATACATTTACCTCTTTATCTAGTCATTTTTCCCATTATACAGAAAAAACAAGGTAAAAACTAGTTACATTTTTTCCTTGTTTTTCTTCTGATTATAGTTTTTATTTCTTGCTGAGAATTTCAAGCGTTTCGAGCAAGTTATCTGCATGAACTTCGATGGTGTCACCAGTCGCTTTAATCTTCACTTCTACGATGCCATCGGCTGCTTTTTTACCAACAGTGATACGGATTGGCAATCCAATCAAGTCACTGTCGCTAAATTTAACTCCCACACGTTCGTTGCGGTCATCCGTCAAGACTTCGTAACCAGCTCCCATCAAGCTTGCTTCAAGCTTTTCTGTCAAAGCTTGCGCTTCTTCGTCCTTGACATTGACAGTGATCAAGTGAACATCAAATGGCGCCAATTCTTTAGGGAAATTGATTCCCCAAGCGTAACGGTATTCACCTTTTGGCGTTTTATTAACAAAGAGGCGAGCGTGTTGCTCCATCACTGCTGAAAGGAGACGGCTGACACCGATACCGTAACATCCCATGATAATTGGCACAGCACGGCCATTTTCATCCAAAACATCTGCTCCCATGCTTGCTGAGTAACGAGTACCGAGTTTGAAGATGTGACCAATTTCGATACCACGCGCAAAGTTAAGGACACCTTGCCCGTCTGGGGAAATTTCACCCTCACGAACTTCACGGATATCCACATATTCTGCAGTAAAATCACGGCCTGGGTTCACACCAGTCAAGTGGTAGCCATCTTCATTAGCACCGACCACTGCATTGCGAACATCTTGCACCTTACGGTCTGCAATGATTTTAACATTCTCTGGCAAACCAACTGGGCCAAGTGAACCAAATCCTGCTTGAACAAGATTCGCCACTTCTTCTTCACTAGCAACGTCAAAGAAATCTGCTCCCAAGTGGTTTTTCAACTTGACTTCGTTGAGTTGGTCATTTCCAACTAGAAGGGCTGCAACAAGTTCACCATCTGCCATGTAGAAGAGGGTTTTAATTGTTTGTTCTTCTGGAATGCTGAGGAAGGCTGCAACTTCATCGATTGATTTAACATCTGGCGTTGCAACACGAGTCACTTCTTCTTCAGCGACGACACGGTTGCTTGGTTTGTACTCGTTTGTTGCCATTTCCAAGTTAGCCGCATAGCTAGACTCACTTGAGTAAGCAATGGTATCTTCACCAGAAACCATCCATTTAAGCAATTCTGCCTTGATTTCTTCTTGCACTTCTGCAGGAATTTCATCAAATGAGGCAACTGACTTGTCCAAGACAACCCAGCGGTCAAGGTCTGTACGAGCAGGTGTAATGGCCATAAATTCTTGGCTATCCTTACCACCCATGGCTCCACCGTCACCAATGATAGCCTTGAAGTCTAAACCACTACGAGTGAAAATACGCTCATAAGCAGCCTTGTACTCATCATAAACACTGTCCAAACTATCATAGTTAGCGTGAAAGCTGTAAGCATCTTTCATGATGAACTCACGTGTACGAAGAAGGCCATTACGTGGGCGTTTTTCATCACGATACTTAGGTTGGATTTGGTAAAGGTTGAGTGGCAATTGCTTGTAAGACTTAACAGAATCACGAACAATAGCTGTAAAGGTTTCTTCGTGAGTTGGACCTAGGATAAAGTCTGATTTTTCACGGTTTTTTAGCTTGTAGAGGTCTTCACCATAGGTTTCGTAACGACCTGATTCGCGCCACAATTCTGCACTGAGAAGGGCAGGAGCCAACATCTCAACGGCACCAATCTTGTCGAATTCTTGGCGCATGATATTTTTAGCTTTTTCAATCACACGGTTGGCAAGTGGTAGGTAAGAATAAACACCTGCAGATACTTGGCGAACATAACCAGCACGCAACATCAGAGCGTGACTGATAACTTGAGCATCGCTTGGCATTTCGCGAAGCGTTGGGATAGGCATTTTACTTTGTTTCATAATATTCCTCGATTATCTAAAAAAGAGTCGCATAATGTCATTCCAAGTCACAGCAATCATCAAGACAACCATGATGACCACTCCGGCCAAGGTGACATAGGTTTCAATTTCTTGTTTCAATGGTTTGCGGCGGATAGCTTCTAGGATATTGAGCACAATCTTACCACCATCCAGGGCTGGAATCGGAATAAGATTAAAAATCCCGATATTGATGGAAATCACTGCCAAGAAGTACAAGACATTCTCAATTCCATTTTTAGCAGCATCACTACTTGCCTTAAAGATGGCAACAGGTCCACCTAGCTTGTTCAAATCCGGTTGGAAAATCAGATTTTTCAGAGCTGATAGAATTCGGAGGGCCGAGTCAGCAGCAGTTGTAAAACCACCTACAAACATGGATAGAAAATCTGACTTAATTCCTGGTTGAACACCTAGAATATATCTACCTTGATTTTCTTCTGGGGTAACAGTTACTTGTTTGTCACTACCCTTTTCAGAAATAGTCACATCCAAGGTCGGGGCCGTCTTATCTTTGGTTTCTGATTCCACAGCCTGAATCAAACTTTCCCAGTTGCTAATCTCATGTGAGCCGATCTTGGTAATCTGAGCTGTTTCTGGTACTCCTACCTTAGCCAAGGCCCCTTGGGGCATAATATGGAACTGGTTGGTATCGACATCTCTGACACCACCCTGCATAAAGATTAAAATCCAGAAAACAACGACACCTAAGATAAAGTTGTTCATAGGGCCTGCAAAGTTGGTAATCAGTTTCCCCCAGATAGTCGCATTTTGATATTGGACATCTAAAGGTGCAATCCGAACCTCAGTACCATCTGCTTCCACAACCGTTGCATCGTGATCCACTGCAAATGTTTTTTCTTCTTCCAGAACCAAGCCCTTGATAAAGAGCTTGTCTTCAAAGTCAAACTGGGTCACCTGCATAGGAAGAGCTGTTTGATCCAATTTTTTACCTGAAAGATTGATGCGTTTAACCTTACCATCATCAGCAAGAGTCAAACTGACAGGAGTTCCTGTCTTGATTTCAGTTGTATCATCACCCCAACCGGCCATGCGAACATAGCCACCCAGAGGCAAGATTCGAATGGTATAGGCCGTTCCATCCTTGCCAGTGTGAGCAAAGATCTTGGGTCCCATACCAATGGCAAATTCACGCACTAGAATCCCTGATTTCTTGGCAAAGTAGAAGTGTCCAAACTCGTGCACCACCACAATAATCCCGAAAACCAGAATAAAGGTCAAAATTCCGAGCATAGTATTTCCTCCGTCTTTTGATTAAAAGAGTCCAAATAAGTGCATGATTGGAAATACGAGCAGCATACTATCGAAACGATCCAAAACACCACCATGTCCAGGAATAAATTTCCCAGAATCCTTGACACCAAAGTGACGCTTAATCGAACTTTCTAGTAAATCACCAAATTGTCCAGCAATGCTAAAGAAAATAGCAAAGACTGACATCTTGTAAATTCCATACGGAAGAGCAACTGTTCTGTCAAACATCATAAAGATGATGGTTACTAAAATCGCACCTAAAATACCACCCAAGGCCCCCTCAAAGGTTTTATTTGGAGAAACCGTTGGAGCCAGTTTCCGTTTCCCAAAGTTCATCCCAACAAGATAGGCACCACTGTCTGTCGCCCAGACGATGCACAAGGCCAATAGAGCCTTATCTAAACCTGCAACGCGAGCATCTAGTAAAGCATTAAATCCAAAGCCTACATAGAAACTCATAGCAAGAGGAAAAACAGCGTCCTCAATCGTATAAGACTTGCTAAAAACAGTCGTTCCTAACATGATTGAAATCAACACACTATAAGCAACAACATTCCCATCAACTGGCAAAAAAGTCAGGTAATTCTCCAAAGGAATGGTCAAGGCAAAGGTTGCAAAGAGGGTCAAGAGGCCCTCCATGGTCATGGTCTCTAGACCTCTCATCTTCAAAAGTTCATGCATGGCTAGCATGGCTATGATTCCAATTGCTATCTGAAGCAAGAGGCCCCCAATCATTAAAATTGGTAGGAAAATAGCCAGAGCAAGCCCTGCAAACAAGGTTCTTTTCTGTAAATCCTGTGTCATATTTCCTCCTAAACTCCTCCAAATCGGCGTTGTCGACGATTGTAGGCAAGAATAGCTTCCTGCAAGGCCACCTCGTCAAAATCAGGCCACAAGGTATCCGTAAAATAGAGCTCACTGTAGGCTCCCTGCCATGGAAGGAAATTGCTCAAACGCAATTCTCCACTAGTACGGATAATCAAGTCTGGATCTCGTAAGTCCTTAGGTAAATGCTGGGTAAAAAGATAATTACCAATCAATTCCTCTGTGATGTCGCCTGGGTTGATTTTGGCATCTAACACATCCTGGGAAATCAATTTAAGAGCTTGTGTAATCTCAGCACGTCCACCATAGTTGAGGGCAAAATTAAGAATCAAACCGGTGTTGTTCTTAGTCAATTCCTCAGCCTTAGTCAGAGCTTCAAAGGTTTGCTTAGGTAGGCGGTCCGTTTCCCCAATCATTTGAATCTTAACATTATTGGCATGCAATTCCGGGACATAATTGTCATAAAACTCTACTGGCAAGTTCATGATAAACTTGACTTCCTGATCTGGACGGGTCCAATTTTCCGTAGAAAAAGCATAGACCGTAATCACCTTAACGCCTAGTTTGTTGGCTGCCTTGGTCACAGTTTGCAACGCTTCCATGCCCGCCTTATGTCCGAAGACTCGCGGTTGCATACGTTTTTTAGCCCAGCGGCCATTGCCATCCATGATGATGCCGATATGAGCAGGAACCTGTGTCGGAACCTCTACTTCCACAGCCTTATCTTTCTTAAAAAATCCAAACATGATCTTATTCCTATTCAAAAATCTATCGTTTCATTATACCATATTTCCCCATTTTCTTCTATCACTAAGCTATTTATACTCTTCGAAAATCTCTTCAAACCACGTCAGCTCTATCTGCAACCTCAAAACAGTGTTTTGAGCAACCTGCGGCTAGCTTCCTAGTTTGCACTTTGATTTTCATTGAGTATTATTCTCAGGCACAAAGCCCATTTCCAAAAAAATAAGCCGCCTGATTGGGCGACTTTATTTTTTTATAGGGAGATTATTATGAAAAAGTTTTAGGAGTTTAAGTTAAGGTCTTCTTAACTTATGGACTTAGTATACACTTCCTAGCTTAAAGTTTCCTTAAGTATTTTTAAAAATCAAATTTTCCATTTCTCCTGCCAATTTTTCTTGGATAGACGTGTTCGATAAAGTTCCATTCGGTCTTGATTCTCTAAAAAATGAGGAGTTGGACGAACTTGAAAATTCAAAATATCCTCCAAACCGTATGGAGTAAAGAGCTCCAAAGCGGATTCTTCATTCAAGCGCAGTCCAACTGCCGTACACCGTTCTGGATACTTACTCATAGCATCACAAGAGCTGCTATAGGGAGCAGTATGAGGGCTGTGCTGGTGCATATAGACTTGATTTTTCAACTCCCATTGGTACTGAGGAAAGTCCTCTCTCAGCTTTTTCTCTAGGGACAAGGTTTCCTCATAAGAAAAATCTGGATCAAAGAAAATCACATCCACATCCGTTTCACGGTCAAAAGCTGGTCTGTCTGACAAGAGATTCCAGATAAAATTTCGAACCGAACCAGCTGCTAACCAGGAATCTTTCAACTCCAAGTCACGGATGACAGTCAGAATAGCCATCATGTCAGGATTTTCTCTAACACTATCTAAGATTTCTTGTTTATTTTTCATTATACTCATACCCCAAATGCTCGTAAGCCTTAGCGGTCGCAACTCGTCCTGAACGAGTTCGCATGATAAAACCTTTTTGAATCAAGTAAGGTTCATACATGTCCTCTACCGTCTCGCGCTCCTCGGCAATATTAACAGAAAGAGTGCCTAACCCGACAGGGCCACCACCGTACATCTCAATCATGGTACGAAGAATCTTTTGGTCCACATAGTCCAAACCTTCATGGTCAACATCCAGCATGGTCAAAGCCTTATCGGTAATAAGATCATCGATAACCCCGTCCCCCATAATCTGGGCAAAATCGCGCACGCGCTTGAGCAGACGATTGGCAATACGAGGGGTTCCACGACTACGCAAGGCCAACTCAGATGCTGCCTCATGAGTGATTTCCATCTCAAAAATATCTGCTGTCCGCTCAACAATTTCTGTCAAGTCAGCATGGGCATAATACTCCATATGACCTGTAATCCCAAAACGTGCCCGTAGCGGATTTGAGAGCATACCAGCTCGAGTCGTCGCTCCAATCAAGGTAAAAGGTGGCAACTCCAAATGAACACTGCGACTGCCTTCACCAGCACCAATCATGATGTCAATGTAGAAGTCCTCCATGGCACTATAAAGCACCTCTTCCACCGACATGGGCAAGCGATGAATCTCGTCAATAAAGAGGACATCCCCAGGCTCTAAGTCATTCAAAATCGCTACCAGATCACCAGCTTTTTCGATAACAGGACCCGACATCTGCTTGAGATTAACTCCCAGTTCATTGGCAATAACAAAGGCCATGGTCGTCTTCCCCAAACCTGGAGGCCCGAAAAGGAGGACATGATCCAGCGCTTCATCCCGCATTTTAGCGGCTTCAATAAAGATTTGAAGCTGATCCTTGACCTTATCCTGTCCAATATATTCACGTAAATACTGAGGACGGAGCGTGCGTTCTACTAACTCCTCATCCCCCATTATCTCATTGTCTAAAATTCTACTCATGGCTCTATTATAGCAAAAATCCAAGCCACAAACAAAAAAGCCACCTGATTAGATAATCCCCGAATTTAGCACTTTATTCTACATCACTGCTTCATCGCCTGCGATAGGAAATAAGATAGCCCATGATGGAACTAATCCTTAAAATTATCATCGGACCAATTGTGGTCGGTGTTGTTCTTCGATTAGTCGATAAATGGCTAAACAAGGACAAATAGTGTCAAAAAAAGACCTCAAGCTTATTTGGACGTGAGCTTGGGGTCTTTTCTAGCCTATGATACAGAACTAGTACTCAATTCCTTTTTATTATCCCATAGTTCACAAATTTTGTCAAAGGTTTATATCCTCATCTACTCAGCTTGTCATTTATAAGCAAAAATAATGTTCATCATGCGTTTATCTGCCAACAAATAAAGGAGACATGCCACCAAGGTAACCAACCAAATTGCATATACAGAAACTGTTAAAACCGTGAATTCCTCCATAATGATTAGTAGTAAATTTGCCAGATAATACCGCCCAACAACCGTTGTTAAAGCAAACAAACCTGCAAATGACAATAAAAAGGCAAGTGGTAGGGCAAGGATAAGTTCCTTCCGATATTTTCCTAAGAAGAGGACAATAATACCAGCAGACAGTGTATAAGCAAAAGCAATTGCTCCATAAACAAGTCCCCAAGATAACATTGCAAGACTAGAGAAAGCAAAATCACCATCCATTAACTCTAGGACCAGCATAGCCAAAAAAGTGAATTCACTGACTAGTAGATTAATCAACAAAGCAAGCATAAACTTCGCTTGGAGTAATTGTTTCAAATCGACAGGAATCAGTCTGAGATTTGAAATCGTTTTAGACACTTGTTCTATTCTTATCAAATCCACTAAAATCATACTCGCAAAAGGGAGGAGAAAATAGTAGTTCAAAAAGAAGAAACCATTTTCTACATACCAGCCATTCACACTACCGTACGAATGCCCTTGATAAATCTGATGACCAATCATAAACTCTAACAAAAAGAGCAGGATGGCTACAAAGGGAATCATATACAGTATCTTTCGCCTTCTTAGTTTAGTCAATTCTAGCATCAACATTTATTCATCCACCTTTCTTAACCAAGATTTAATGGACAAGAAAGACAAAACAAGTAAAGATAAACCTAGTATAACAATCGATAAGATAGCTGGCTGTTGAAGCACCACTCCTTCTCTATTTCCTTCCCAGATTAAACTGTTAGCACTTGTTACTGGACTGATATTTGGACTCGTCCTTGCTAAAAAAAATGACACTAAAACATACATGACACCGACCAAATTCCCAACTATCTCCTTGCCTCTGACTTTTATCATGACCAAAGCAACTAAAGGAAATACTCCCATGGGAATTAAGATACCACTACTCATACAAAGATAGAAAAATCTTAATAATAAAGACAAACTGACTGTCGAAGAAAAGCGGGATAGTAGTGCGAATAAGGAAACCGAAATATAGGTGAATAACATGATACACAGAGCGTTGATTTCTATATACAAAATCTTAGCCCAGAATGTCTTCATTAGATTTGCTGAAGCGAGTTTCAAGTTGTTCATGATGCGATAGCGATATTCTACACCAAATGCCTGTATTGTATAGGAAACACAATACAAAGGGAGAATCAAAAAGTTTAAATAAGACAAAGAAAATTTATAGACAAAGGGAAAGAAGTCAAACAAGCCTCTCGCATCATTTACATAATAACAGATGAGAGCTAGGTAGAGGGAAACAACACCATATACGATAAAATTCAGTTTTTGATGCCTTTGTTTGAGAAATTCAATCTTCACTAAATCAAGCAATTCCCTCACCTCCTGTTACTCGCTTAAAGTAATCCTCTAAACTTTCATTGTTTTTATAAGAATATTCTTTTAAAACTATTCCGTTGTCTTTTAAGGAGTTAGATACGACTGCAATGTCAAAAGTAGGTGATTCTCCCTGAAGTTCAAGTTCTATATCCGAAAGAATACTAATCTGTTCTTGCAGATTTATCCTGCAAAGCACTTCCTTAGCTTGAGGAGCATCCGAAACAATTAGGTGGATTTTCCTTTTATCTGCACCATCTATTAATTCCTTCATAGTCTTTTCAGCCATAAGGTGGGAATCATGCAGTATCCCAACTCTATCTACAAGCTTTTCAAGTTCTGAAATAATGTGGCTGGATATTAAAATCGAAATGCCATGATTGGTACTGAGTTCCTTTAGATAACGGCGCATTTCAAGGATACCAATAGGATCCAAACCATTTGTTGGTTCATCTAATATCAGAATTTTCGGCTGGTGCATAATAGCGTTAGCAATTGCTAACCTTTGCTTCATCCCCAGAGAATACTGCTTGAATTGTTTTTTATTTTCCCCATCTAATCCTACTACTTGTAAAGCTTGCTCTACCTGTTTTAGAGAAATTCCTCTCAATCTTGCAAAAATAGAGAGATTTTCAGGTCCCGTTAAATTAGGATAAAAAGAAGCACTATCCAATACCACACCGATTTGAGATAGCAAGTCTTTAGAAAATTCCCCCAACAGTTTTTCAGATAGAATATTCACTTCACCACTATCCATCGCTGTCAAGCCTAAAATAGCCTTGATAAATGTTGTCTTTCCAGCACCATTTCTTCCTAGTAAGCCATAGATTTCTCCCTGTCTTAATGTAAAATCTATCCTATCTAAGACAATTTTCCCATCATAGGATTTTGATAAATTAAATGTCTGTATTACTGGATTTCTCATTTTAATTCTCCTCCGAACATTCATACACCCACATTAAGATATATAATAGAGTATATCAAACTTACAAGCCCCCTTTAAGCTCTTCAATCTGTGACACGATCCATTGTATAAATGTTACTCCACAAAAAGTTTAACAAATCAATCCGCCAGTACAGATCAACTCAACTAGTTGTTGCAGCTTGTTGTATAATTTTCGAGTCCCAGATATATTGTGATTGATTTACAGGTTCCTCTAAAAAAGAAACCGCTTCCAAACAATCCTAAAAAGGACATATCAAAATGATTTTACGAAGCTTTACTAAAATACTCATATTAACCACCTTTTTCTTATCTTTACACTTGTAAGTGTACTACTTTAAATATTCTTTGTCAACAAAAATTATTCTTTTCGTCATCTTTTTTTTATTTTATTTCTTTATGACTATTTTTGTTTTAGAAAGTTGAAAAATAGAGATTAAAAGTATATAATTAATCGTAAATTTATTTAAAGAAGGTTTAAAGATGAGCATATTATCTGATAAACTAAAAGCCAAGAGAAAAGAAAAAGGATTCTCACAAAAAACACTTTCCGAAGGAATTTGTGAGCAAAGCCAAATCAGCAAAATAGAACGTGGTAACTATATGCCTGCTGCTGATTTACTCTATAAACTTGCAAATCGGCTTCAAGTTCCCTTAGATTATTTTTTCGATGAACAGATTGAAATGACTTCCAATATAGCACCGTTTAAGAAATTAGCAGAAAAATTACTTGAAGATCGTAATTACGAGGATTTAGAATACCTCTTAAACTTAGAAAAAGAAAAGTATCAGTATCTGTCTACTGAGGATGAATTTTATCTTCTATGGATTCAAGCGATTATCCTTTTCTACTTACATAGTTCCAAAGATGAAGCTATCGCCAGTCTAGAAAACGCTTTGCCAAAGCTTTCGGTCAGCTCATCTGTGTATCTTAAACTCCTCAATACTTTATCTAATTTTTATTTTTCTGTAGGGCGTGATGCAGAATACGAAGAAAATAACTCACTTCTTATCAGTTTGTATCAGGAAAAAGATTTAAACCACCAAGAGTATTTATTTGGTTATATTCGAGTTAAACATAATTTCGCCTATTATTTACACTCTAAAGGGAAGGAATTAGAAGCCGTCCAAGAAGCCTTAGAAACCATTGACTTTTGTAAACAAAAAGAGACCAGTTATCAGCTGGCGCCTCTTTTAACTATCGTTGCAAATGCCGGAAAAGATTTTTTAAAGCACGATGAAATTCTTGACTATTATTTACAAGCTCGTGATATCTGTAAAATATACGAGCACAAGCTCATGATGGCTAAGATTGATCATTTTTTGAAAGATAAGGATAGATGACTTCAATCGTAATAAGTTATAATTACCAATTAGCTAGAAACGTAAAAGTGGAGAGGAACTAATATAGTTTTCTCCACTTTTGTTAATATCCCCTCTTCCATTTGTATCCCGCCAAACTTACTAATACAAGTAAAACTAAATTAAAGATAATAAAGAATGTCGTAAAACCAAATAATCCATTTTATGCCAAATCTGCCGTGTAAAGTTTGGTCTCTGTAAAGAACAAATATATTCCATAGCCCTCTACGAAAATAAGAAAACTGACAAAACCAATAAGGAAAAGTCCACTGGCAATAAGAAAGAGTCTCCATAAAAGAATGATAATTCCTCCTACTGCTAAAAAAAATTACTGGGATAAGGAGTAAATCTTTCATGACTTTCTCCTTTCTAGTCAATCAATTGACGATAATGGGTGGCAAGAGAATAATCAAACTCTTCTAATTTTTGAACTAAGTCCAAATACTCCTCTTTCTCATGTTCTTCAAAGTCCACATATCGATGATTCTGAAGAGCGATTTCCAGTTGACTAGTGAGTTCTCGTTTAGAAAAACTGTAGTCCCCTGTCACTTCCTCATAATATCCCTTTAGCTCCTTGTAGGCTTGGTATTCTTCAGGTGTTTGAAATCCCTGTACTAAGGCTTCTTCTAATTGATAATTAGACCTTCTTTCTATAAAAACTAGGTCAAGAATAACAGATAAAGCTTGGAGCTTTTATCACAAGAAAAAGACTCCGAAGAGTCTTCGCATTACTTATGCAATTCTTTATTACTCAATGTATGAAAAATCCCCCACAGAAGAATATTTACAATTATAAACAGCACTATTTCCACTAAATTAAAGTCTATCAAATTCCGTGACCGCATTGCCACCATAGCTTGAGAGTAGGGATAGATTAAAGATAATTTATCTGATACAAAAATCATCATAAATCCTACGAAAGTACCAATAGCACCAATTCCCACAGATTTACTGAAAACACAAGTTTTAGCTGTCACAAAAAACTGTACTGCCATCATACTAATTGTTCCAAAAATCCCCAATAAATCCCACTTGAGGTAGGTGAACAAATTAGAAATTTCTAAATGAGCTAGGTGAGCACTGACATAAAAAATACCAAACAATAACAACTGTAAAACAGCAATAAACAAGATAATTACTATTTCTTTTGCCAACAATAATTTCCCAAGACTGACATTATTAGCTCTGAGAAATTCAATATTTTTTCTGTCAAACTCTTTTCCTAACATCATGGCTACATAAAGGCTAACCAAAATCGGAAAGAAAAGCTGGCTATAATAGAAAGTCAATTGTCCCCATAAAACAGGCACTTTTTCAATTTCTGCAACCATAGAATAAGCTGAACCAAAGTAAATCCCAAGACCAATCAGGCTACAAAAAGCTAAGAAGCAAATACCAATCATCAACATGGAAAATTTTTTGGTTTTCCGCCATTCTACTGATAGATAAGACATCATAGCTTGCCTCCTTTCTTTTCAACCAGATAGAGAGATAAGAAGAGATAGATTAGGGCTATTGGCAAATATGTAAAGAGTTTAAATCCTAGGTTTGTCGCCAAAACATAACTCACTCGACTAGCAACTTGCTGGTAATCCACCAGAGACATATATCCTATACCACCAAAAGGGAAAATTAGCTGTAGAAAAGCTGGTGCATGACCAAATCCAACACCAAGAAATCCTCCGAAAATCCCTAATGCCAGTATCAATGCCTGCTTCTTCAGTAAAAACTGCAAAGTCAAAAACAGACAGGTTAAGACAAAAGAGGCTAGCAAGAAAATGACGATTTGCCAGAGGATTAGGCTAACAGGCATTTCTAGACCTGATAAGATTGCAATTAACTGGGCCACTACTCCCTCCAAAAAAGCGAGGAAGGTCAAAATGAACATGGTCAGGCCAAGCTTACTCAGAAAGATATGCCGTACATTTTCACCATTTGCCAAAAGCAGTTTGAAAGTGTTGCCCTCCTTCTCGTTCTTGACAATCCGCGATACAAAGAGAGAAATCACAATAGGGAGAATCAAGCCATTTACTTCTTTTATCATATAGAAAATTAGGCTAATCTGGTGCATGTCTGGATTACTTAGGTAGCGTGTAGCGGCTGCAATTGCCCAAGCAAATCCGACTCCCATAACTAGTATGCTAATGAGGAAGGATTTGGTTCGTTTTGCCTTGAGCAATTCAATAGACAAATTATTCAACATAAGACTCACTCCTTGGTTAAGTTGAGGAAGATAGATTCCAAGGTTTCTTGTTCTTGCTTCACTTCGTAAATTGGAACTTTCTCGACTATTAAATCTCGTAACAAACTAGAAATCTGCTGATCGGCAAGGTTAGTCAGCTTGAGTTTATCCTCTTGTATCTCCAACATCTTGCACGGATAACCAAATAACACTTGGTTAATGGCTTCACGTCGACCTCTAAAATCCCCACGCACTTCCAGCCATTTATTGGACTGAATTTTACGAATTTCTCCCTCGTAAACCAGTTGACCATGATTGATAATCCCCACACGGTCAGCTATATGCTCTACTTCAGAAAGGATATGGGTAGAGATGAAGACAGTAATGCCCTGTTCTTTTGCCAACTTGATAATCAGTTCCCGAATTTCATGAATCCCTGCTGGGTCTAGCCCGTTTGTTGGCTCATCCAGTATCAACAAACGCGGTTTCTTGACTAAGGCAAAGGCTAAAGCCAAGCGCTGTTTCATACCCAGAGAATAATCTTTAACCAATTTTTTCTTGTTTTTAGGTTGATCTAACCCCACAATTTTCAAGGTTTCCTGAATATTTTTCTTATCAAATCCAAGTATTTTTTGGAAGACTAAGAGATTTTCATAGCCTGTCAAATTAGGATAATAAGACGGTTCTTCAATCATAGAGCCAATCTGATTAAGATACTGCTTGTCCGTACCTATAGATTGACCGAACACTTCAATCTCCCCAGCTGTACGAGTAATCAAAGACAAAATCATCTTCATGGTGGTTGTTTTCCCAGCTCCATTTGGACCTAGAAAACCATAAATCTCACCTTGTTGAACTGATAAGGAACTAAGGTTAACTACCTGAGTGTCCTCAAATCCCTTTTGTAAGTTTTTTATCTGTAAAACATTACTAATCATTATGAACTTCCTCCTTTAAACCAAATAATTTTCTATAATTTTGATTTCTATAAATCAAATTATCATGAGTATCTTTGATAATATCTCCACTACTCTTATCAACAAAAATGATAGAATCAACATAATTTACAATATCTAATTGGTGACTCACTATTACCATTGTTTTTGTCTAAATAAAATGAATTATTCCACTATCAGCACCAAGAACGTTATCAAGTTCTTCAAGAGTTAATTCTTGAAGAGAATTCATTACTTCAATCTCAACGAGATTCATTTGTTGTTTAGCCATTTGGCAATACCTCACTGATTAAAATTTATTTGAGAAGTATCTCTATCTAGGTTATATCTTTATTATAGACATGCTAGATTAATTTTAAACTAAGCTAACCTTAATTTTACATTAAGATTAAAGTATCTTGCTTTTTTCACTCTTTTAAATGGTATAATATAGATAAGCGAGGTAAGATTATGAATTTCGAACAACAGCTCCTGAATAAGCACATCCTTATCATTGATGACGATAAAATTTTAAACTCTTCCATAAGAGATATTCTCACTGCCTACGGATTTTCCAATCTAACATCAGCCTATGATATAGAATCTAGTTTGGACATGATTGAAACAGATCAGTTCGACCTTTTCCTTTTGGACATTATGCTCCCCGATGGTGATGGCTATTCATTAGCAAAACATATCCGGAAAAAAGGCGATACTCCTATCCTCTTTCTGACTGCCAAAAATAATCCTGAAGATGAGGTGGCTGGTTTCAATGCTGGTGGTGATGATTATGTCGTAAAACCCTTCATTCCAAAAAATCTTATCTATCGTATTATGGCTCTTCTCAGGAGAAGCTATAAATCAGAACAGGAAGCAATACAGATTGGACAGACTTTGGTGAGTTTTCGGAATGCAACAGTACAAAAGAATGGAGCAGAAATTTCTATTACACCAATTGAAATTAAGATTTTGAAAAAACTTTACGATAATAAAAATTACATCGTTTCAACCGAATCTCTCTGTGATACGATTTGGGGAGTGGATAGCTTTGGTTATGAAAACTCTTTGACTGTACATATTCGGAAAATTCGGGAAAAAATAGAAGAAAATCCTTCAAAACCTCAATATTTAAAGACAGCTAAAGGGCTGGGATATAAATTGTTATCATGATTATGAACCAAACCAAAATTTTAAGGTATTCACTAAAGAAATTTATCTTTTTTTCCATCATTATCTTTATTACCAATATTATTCTAATTGCCAGTTTTGTTTTCTACATTAGGGAAAAGCAAACTGCTACTGAGACTGTAAAAATAATTTCTGAACACATTACCATCACAAAAAATAACGTCCACATACCTAAAAAAGATATCTCTAGTCTAAAAGAACAAGAGTTATGGCTAATGGTATTGGATAAGCAGACTGGAAAACAAGTGTACGAACAGTATAAACCTACAGAAGTTCCTTCGCAATTTGACTATGGGGACATTTTACAGTTTTCTCGCTATTATCTTTCAGATTATCCTGTTTTTAGTCAGATAAAAGGTGACTACATCATTGTTGTTGGTTTTCCAAAAGATAAAATTGCTCGTTATAGTTATAATTACTTAGATATAGATAGTATTCGCCTAATTCCACTAGTAGCATTTGGAGTATTGCTTTTCAACTGCCTTTATTTCGCTTTTCTTTACTACTATGGTGTGACGCATATCAATCGTAAAATTGCGCCTCTTGTAACTGCTATTCAGAACCTCCCAGATGGTTTGAAAAATCCAATTAATTCTATATCCGAACTAGAATATCTTACAACTGCAATTAATCAAACCGATACTCTACTCAAAGAGAATGAAGTCTTTAAAGAGCAATGGATTTCAGGAATTGCACACGATATCAAAACACCTCTTTCTGTCATCATTTCTAACGCGTCCTTGTTAAATGATTCTGAACTAGATACACAGTCTAAAAAACATATTCGCCCAATATTGACGGAATCCTATTACATCCAAAATATTTTAAATGACTTAAATATAGTAGCTCGCCTTTCATCCGGTCATCTTCAATTAAATCAGACTGAAACAAAAATTATCCCCTTCTTCAAAGACATTCTCATCCATATTTTAAATCAAGAAATCTGGAATGATTTTGAATTTGAATTTGATTACGATTATTCACTTGTTAATCAATCTATCATGATTGAGCAGTTTTTAATCACAAGAGTTATCCATAATATCATCTACAACTCTGTTTTACATAACGAAAAGGGTTGCACAATAAGAATCAACTTATTCAAAAAAGATACAAATGTAATTGTCGAAATCAAAGATAATGGACAGGGAGCTTCACCAGAAAAAATTGCTGAACTTAATGAATTATCTTTTAAAAACATTGATATTTCTAAAATTAGAACGACTGGAATTGGGCTAAAAATTTCAAAACAAATTGTTGATTTGCATCAGGGCTCTATTTCGTTTGCTAGTGTCCAAAATGAATTCTTTGAAAGTATCATTTCACTTCCGATTTTCAACATTACCAATTAGATAAAAAAATGGAGAAGAACCATTAGAGTTTTCTCCATTTTTTTAATCTTATCTTCCACTTATACCCTGCCCAGCCTGCCAAGACAAGCAAAGCAAGATTAAAGATGATAAAGAAAGTCGTAAAACCAAATAATCCATTCTGTGCTAAATCTTCCGTATAAAGTTCGGTCTCTGTAAAGAACAAATATATTCCATAGCCCTCCACGAAAATAAGAAAACTGACAAAACCAATCAGGAAAAGTCCACTGGCAATAAGAAAGAGTCTCCATAAAAGAATGAGAATTCCTCCTACTGCTAAAAAAATTACTGGGATAAGGAGTAAATAAGCTATAACTTCCTCCTTTCCAAATGCAAAAGCACTCTATCCTACTGAGAGAGTATAGTATTTTATGATATAATATTATACGGCACTTCTACACCGCCTGCGAAAGGAGGTGAGATAGCCCATGATGGAACTAATCCTTAAAACTATCATCGAACCAATTGTGGTCGGTGTCGTTCTTCGCTTAGTCGATAAATGGCTAAACAAAGATAGATAGTGTCAAAAAGACCCCAAGCTTAATGTGGAAGTTAGCTTGGGGTCTTTTCTAGTCCATGATATAGAACTAATCCTTAATTCCTCTCCATTATCCCACAGTTCACAAAATTTGTCAAAACTTTACATCCTCAGCTTCTCAAGCTTTAACCGCTTTACAACAAAACGGTCAAGATTAAGAGAAAGTTAGGGATTCTATCAATTTCATAGAAATTTTGATTTAGTAAACGAAGAGACAATCTTACATGTCACTCCTCATTTAATACGCCACTACTGGACAAGTAAAATCGTCATTACAATAGTTCCATTCCTTCATTTAGCAGTCACTTACATTCAAAGTGAGGTTGAAGTAGCTGAAGCTACAACAGACCTATTTCTTAATCATATTCGCTAAAAAGATCCCCGCCAATTCCCCGTCAAAAATCCGAAAAATACCGAAAAATACCGAAAAATATCGAAAAATTATTTTTAAAATAGTCCCCAAAAGCCTGAAATAGAGCCAAAAAACTCCACCTGATTGGGTGGAGTTAAGGGAGATTATTATGAAAAAGAAAAGTTTAGGATTTTATTAAATAAAGTTAGGAGGTCTTTATTTAATAACTATATGATACAAGACAAAGCTTAAAACTAGCTTAACTTTTTCTCAGATTCTACCATTTTGCAGAAAATCACTATAACCATCACCTCACCCCACAAAAAAGCCACCTGATTGGGTGACTTCATTAGGAGATTATGATGAAAAAAGTTTTAGGTTTTCATTAAATAAAGTTAGGAGGTCTTTATTTAATGGTTATATAATACTAGACTAGCCTTAAACTTTGCTTAAGAAAAACAATTTTTGTTATTTTTCTCGATCCACCCAAATCATTCCTGCACAATCATAAGTAGATAAGGTTTCAAACCCCAGAGAACGGTAAAACCCCAAGTTTTTTTCTGTCTGTTCTGTCACCAGCTGGACTTGATAGGCATCTTTGTAATCCTCTAAAGCCTCTTTCATCAAAGCACTGCCTATCCCTTGACGCTGATAGATAGGTAAAACGATTAAATCCTGAACCAGTATTGATGAGAATCCATCTCCAACCAAACGAATCAAGCCCACCACAGCATCACCATCAAGTGCCAGATAAATTACTAATGAATGAGACAAGGCCTGCTCCAGCATCTGAAGTTGATTTGTATAATTTGTCCAACCGACAGCCTGATAGAGATGCAAAACATCCTCGAGCTTGACGATTTCTTGCTTTCTAATAGTTATCATGTCATCACCTCTTAGAGTTCTCTCAAGCTCTTGTACTGTCGTTTATTTTTATCAAAATTTTCAGGACGCAACCATATTTCTAAACGAGATTTGACTTTGGGCCAATCCTTATCAATTATAGACAACCAATCCGTATCCCTCGTGCGCCCCTTATAAACCACCGCCTGACGGAAGGTTCCTTCGTATACAAATCCCAAACGCTCCGCAGCTCGTCTTGATGGCAGATTAAGAGCATCGCATTTCCACTCATAGCGACGATAGTTAAGCTCTTCAAAGACATAGCGAGCCAAAAGATACTGAGCTTCTGTTCCTATTCGTGTCCCCCTGAGTTCTGGAGAAAAAGTGACAGCTCCCACTTCTATTACTCGGTTATTCTGATCAATACGCATGAGAGAAAAAGTTCCCAAAGCCTTACCAGTTGCCTTGTCTATGATTGCATAGTAAAAACGGTCCTTACGATCCAACATCTGATTTAAAAGGCTGACCAGTTCCTCTATGTCTGCTACTGGTTCCTGAAAGAGATAGGTCCACATCTCACGAGGAGTATCAGGACCATAAACAGCTAGCAAATCCTCCGCATGCTTTTCTACCGAGAGAGCCTCTATTCGAGCATAACGCCCTTCTAAGAAATCAATAGAAGGCAGTGCACCGGGCGTATAACCTTCCATTGACTCACCAATCATCTGACCATATTCGTTTACTGGCATAACCTTCTCCTTATTCACTTATTGAAAATAGTATAACATATCTCAATGAAAATTTTAGGAAACACTTGGTTTTCTATTCAATAATGCAAACTCCTCTTATAAAAATCATCCATCCACTTTATGGAGGAATAATCAAATATGGGAACGAGGGAGTTAATGCCCCTTGTGCTTCTCTCTACGTTTTTACTGTTTGAGTTCAAATTTCTCTTGTTTTAGTGTTTACTTTTGTATACTGAACTACCAACTAAAACTGTATTTTTATCTTAGTTGGGACTATTATAGTACGGTTCAGCACTATCTACAAATTTTTCAGATGTGTATCAAAAAAATTTATCGTGGCAAACCAAGAGTCTACACTTTCTTTCATTAATAAGCGCCAATCTTTTCGATAACGATGATTCGGTTGATAAGCAACCGTCAACATATGCCCTGTTTCATGGTATTTTTTAAACAAAATGGATTCCCCTTTATAGTGTGAAATAATATCATCTATCGCGGATGATGCATTCCATATTTCGTCAACATCACTTCCTAGTAATAATAAAGGAGAGGCAATTTTACTCACATCAATCTGAGCCCTTCTATCTTCAGGAATATGTTTTCCAAAAAACTTGTTTAACAAATACTTTCCTAACTGAAATTTTTGATAAGGAAGTTCCTTTTGTAAATATGTCCAAGAAGATGAATGAGAGTTGAGTTTTCCCTTTATTCCCTCAAATATTACATTTGAGGGGGAATTGAGTACCAAACATTGCACATCTTCCAAAATACTTTGTCCAGCCAGAACAAGCTCTGCTCCTTTAGAGCGACCATATATTCCTATTTTTGTATTATCAACTTGAGGATGATGATATAGAAAATCTTTCGCCTCCTCCAGACATTCTATTGGAATTCGTTCTAAATTTTGGGGTAATCCCTCTAAACCAAAATAAGCTATTGCAAGACAAATATAGCCTCTTGAAGATAAAAGTTGGGCAATATTCTGAGCTTTTTCAATTCTTCCCTCACTACCGCTAACAATAATCACGGCTGGCGCCCTTCTTAACTTTTCATCATAAAATAATCGACCTTGAAAATGCTTGTCATAGATATCTTGATATCTTACTCCCAGATTCATATAACGCCTTACAAAACTTTGCTCCGCGATTACATCTTTTCCCAGCCTGATTTTAATTTCAACACCAAAACAATCTCGTAATGGAATTCTATCAAGAGAACTCGGTAATCTCCTTTTCCTATTCTTCAACGGTTTCGCATTAAAGAATAATCCCATTTCTGAAACTCCTTTATAAGATCCCGAAATAGATGCTGTCTGAGAGGTATCAATCATACCGTCCTGATCAGATAAAAAAATTGCGGTTGATTTCCATATAACATCATGATCTAAAAGCAAGGGAGCATTTATACAGTAATAATCAGACAGGTACATTTCTACACAATACATTGCCCTTGGTTCTAAACCATTAATAGCAATATAAAAAGATTCATCCGCTAAATCTGTTTGTGAAATCAGTTCTATGTTTACAGTCATATCTTCTCCTTTTTGTTAATCCGCTTAACAATTATATTTGAAATTTACCGTGACTTTTACCACGGTAATTCTCCCCACACCTTTTCAATATCATCCATCAATTTCACAACTGTTTTAAGTTCCACCTCGCTATAGTTGTTTAAAACTGAAAAGATTGATTTTTCAATATATGCTTGTTGCTCCTTATGGATTTTAAAAATTTCGATGCCCTTTTCAGATAATCTCAAATATTTATTTTTCCCATTATTCGGATCAAAATCAAAAACAACTAAATTTTTTTGAATCAATCTCCTAACACTTTGAGTTATTGCACTTCTTGAAACTTCTAATAATTCAGATAATTTTACTAGATTTAAGAGCTGATTTTCCCCAATCACAACAATCAAATGTACCTCATTCAAAGTAATGGATTTGTCAACACCACTTTTATGTTGATTTTTTTTTAACTGGTCAAACGCTAAAATAAATCTATTGAAACGATTATTAAATGCAATAAATTCTTTTTTATCCATAATCTCTCTTTCCTTTGTTAATCATATTAACAAAACAGAAACTTCCTGTCAAATAAAAAATCCCCCAGATTCTACTCTGAGGGATTCCTATCTTATTTTACAACGATATTAACCAATTTATTCGGTACCGCAATTACTTTCACGATTTCCTTACCGTCAATTTCTGCTTTGACTTTTTCATCAGCGAGAGCAATTTCTTGCAATTCTTCGCGTGATAGATCTTTAGCAACCATGAGTTTAGCACGAACTTTACCTTTGATTTGGACGACGATTTCGATTTCGTCTTCGACTAATTTGCTTTCATCCCATGTTGGCCAAGCCACGTAAGAGATAGATTCTCCTGTTGCTGCAACTGTTTGCCAGAGCTCTTCTGCCAAGTGAGGTGCAAATGGTGCAATCAATTGGATAAAGCCTTTGGCATAGTCTACATAAAGCTTGTCTTCCTTATTAGCCGCGTTGACAAAGACCATAAGTTGGGCAATGGCTGTGTTGAATTTGAGGGACTCAATTTGCTCTGTGACAGCTTTAACCGTTTCGTTGTAGACCTTGTCAAGAGCGCCATTGTTTTCCGCAGCAATTTCCTTACTTGTAATCAAACGGTAAACGCGGTCAAGGAACTTACGGCTTCCTTCCAGACCTTCTTCTGACCAAGCAATCGAAGCATCAAGTGGTCCCATGAACATTTCATAGACACGAAGGGTATCGGCACCGTATTGCTCCACAACATCATCTGGGTTAACAACGTTCTTGAGCGATTTAGACATCTTGGCTGGTGCTTGCTCCAACTCTTCCCCTGTTTCTACATGGAAGAAAGAACCGTCACGTTTTTCAACCTTGTCAGTCGCCACAAGAGCCCCACGATGGTCACGGTAGCTAGTACCCAAAATCATTCCTTGGTTAAAGAGTTTTTGGAATGGTTCCTTAGTTGGAACGACACCAAGGTCATAGAGGAATTTGTGCCAGAAACGAGCGTAAAGCAAGTGAAGCACCGCATGCTCTGCCCCACCAACGTAGATATCTACTGGCAACCATTGTTTGAGGAGATCCTCGTCAGCCAATTTCTCAGTATTGTGTGGATCAATATAGCGGAGGTAGTACCAGCTTGAACCTGCCCATTGTGGCATTGTGTTGGTCTCGCGACGACCTTTGACACCATCTTCACGAGTCACTTCAAGCCAATCTGTCAAGTTAGCTAGTGGACTTTCACCAGTACCTGAAGGACGGATGTCCTTGGTTACAGGCAAGACAAGTGGCAATTCACTTTCAGGAACAGCTGTTGAAGTCCCATCTTCCCAATGAATGATAGGAATTGGTTCACCCCAGTAACGTTGGCGGCTAAAGAGCCAGTCACGGAGACGGTAGGTAACCTTCTCCTGACCACAATCGTTTTCTTCCAACCAAGCCACAATCTTAGCAATTGCGTCTTCTTTATTGAGTCCATCTAGGAAGTCTGAATTAACGTGAAGGCCATCTTCTGTGTAGGCAGCTTCTTCAACGTTTCCACCTTCAAGTACTTCGACGATTGGAAGATCAAATTGCTTAGCAAATTCCCAGTCACGTTGGTCATGGGCTGGCACAGCCATAACGGCACCTGTACCGTAACTAGCAAGAACATAATCCGCAATCCAGATTGGGATTTCCTTGCCATTGACAGGGTTGATGGCATAAGCACCGGTCCAAACACCAGTTTTTTCTTTGGCAAGGTCGGTACGAGCCAAGTCAGACTTGAGGCTGGCTTGGTGTTTATAGTCTGCTACAGCCTCTACTTGCTCTGGACTTGTGATAGCATCTACTAATTCATGCTCAGGAGCCAAAACAGTGAAAGTCGCACCGAAAAGGGTATCAGGACGAGTGGTAAAGACTGTGAATTCCTTATCTGTTCCCTTAACTTTAAAAGTTACATTAGCACCAGTTGATTTACCAATCCAGTTACGTTGCATATCCTTGATAGACTCTGGCCAGTCAAGTTCATCTAAATCATTAAGCAGACGCTCCGCGTATGCCGTGATTTTGAGCATCCATTGGCGCATTGGCTTGCGGACAACTGGATAGCCTCCACGCTCAGAAGTTCCGTCAGGAAGAACCTCTTCGTTAGCAATGGCAGTTCCCAATTCCTCAACCCAGTTTACTGGCACTTCCGCTTCATAGGCCAAGCCTTTTTCGTAAAGCTTGGTGAAAATCCATTGAGTCCACTTGTAGTAGTTTGGATCTGTCGTGTTAACTTCACGATCCCAGTCATAAGAAAATCCAAGCGCATTGATTTGGCGTTTGAAGTTGGCAATGTTCTCAGCTGTAAATTCTGCTGGGTCATTCCCCGTATCCATAGCGTATTGCTCCGCAGGCAAACCAAAGGCATCCCAACCCATTGGGTGAAGGACATTGTAGCCTTGCGCACGTTTGTAACGACTGAGGATATCGGTTGCTGTATAACCTTCTGGGTGTCCTACGTGCAGACCCGCTCCAGACGGATAAGGGAACATGTCAAGCGCATAAAACTTCGGTTTTGATGCATCTGTTCCTGTCTTAAATGTATGATGTTCTGCCCAGTAGCCCTGCCACTTAGGCTCAATTTCTTTATGATTGTAAAAACTCATGGTCTCTCTCCAATTTTGTGATGTTACTATTATACCATTTTTGAGGGAATTTGAAAGACGAGAAATGTTCTTTTAGGCTTGGATGGCAAGAAAGACCGAATCGCAAATCCAGCTTATTTAGCAGTATAAAAAATTAGCCCCCGTTCGGAGCTAACTTCTATAGATTGTTTGTCTCTTCTATCTTTTTCCCTAGCATCTTTAACTCATATTCCCGTTTTAGATTTCTTTAAGGTTTTTATTATATCCTGTAGAACTCTACAATTTAAAAACATTAACAATCTAGGTAGAGTAAACGTTCGTAAAAAAGGAGATAATTATGAAAAAACTACTGTTCTTTCTCTCTTGTGGATGGATATTTCTTACTTTATCAGGATGTTCCTCTGCTATAGAAGCGGAAACTAGTACTGAAAAAGATTCAGATAATACTTTGGTTGTCTACTCACCTAACCCTGAAGACCTTATCGAAGAAACAATCCCAGCCTTTGAAGAAAAATATGGTATCAAGGTTGACTTAGTACAAGCCAGCACTGGTGAATTGTTTAAAAAAGCTGAGGCTGAAAAAGAATCCCCTGTAGCTGATGTCATTTTCGGAGGCTCCTACGCCCTCTTCTCTTCTAACGAAAAACTTTTTGAACCTTATATTTCCCAAGAGAACGACCAGATAATCCCTGAATATCAAAATAAAACAGGATTCTACACACCTTACACACTGGACGTCAGTGTTATCATTGCCAATTCAGCCCTTACAAAAGATATTAAAATTGAAGGCTATAATGATCTACTCAATCCTAAATTAAAAGGAAAAATTGCTACTGCTGATCCAAGTAACGCATCTAGCGCCTTTGCACAATTAACAAACATGCTTGTAGATCAAGGTGGATACGAAAATGAACAAGCTTGGACCTATGTGAAAAATCTCTTTACCCTAGTAGATGGAAAGATTGCATCTAGCTCTTCAAATGTTTACAAAGCTGTCGCCGATGGAGAAATGGCTGTAGGACTCACCTATGAAGATCCTGCCTTAAAACTCTTAAACGATGGAGTTGATGTAAAAGTCATTTATCCAAAAGAAGGAACCGTCTTTTTACCTGGTAACGCAGCTATCGTCAAAAACGCCAAACATATGGAAAATGCTAAGAAGTTTATCGATTTCCTCCTTTCTCAAGAAATCCAAGATAAACTAGGAACTAAAACTACAATCAGACCCATTCGTAAAAATGCTAAAAGCAATAAAAATATGAAGGCTATGACAGAAATCAATGTTGCCACTGAAGATTCAGATTATGTCATCAAAAATAAATCCGCTATTCTTAAAAAGTACAATGATATTTTCACAGATATCCAATCTAAACAGTAAAAGAGGTTCACTATGAGTGAGATCAAAATTATTAACGCCAAAAAAATCTACCACGATGTCCCTGTTATTGAGAATTTGAACATTACGATTCCAAAAGGAAGTCTCTTTACCCTTCTTGGACCTTCAGGATGTGGAAAAACGACTCTTCTTCGTATGATTGCAGGATTCAACAGTATCGAAGGCGGAGAATTTTACTTCGATGATACAAAAATCAATAATATGGAACCCAGCAAACGCAATATCGGGATGGTTTTCCAAAACTACGCTATTTTCCCACATTTGACTGTCCGAGACAATGTTGCTTTTGGTCTTAAGCAAAAGAAGGTTCCAAAAGAAGAATTGATTCAACAGACCAACAAGTATCTTGAACTCATGCAAATTGCTCAATATGCGGATCGAAAACCTGATAAACTCAGTGGTGGACAACAACAACGTGTCGCCTTGGCACGTGCCTTAGCAGTTAATCCAAGTGTTCTCCTCATGGACGAGCCCCTTAGTAATCTGGATGCCAAACTTCGCTTGGATATGCGTCAAGCCATTCGAGAAATCCAACACGAAGTGGGAATTACAACTGTTTATGTGACCCACGACCAAGAAGAAGCTATGGCTATTTCAGACCAAATTGCTGTTATGAAAGATGGGGTTATCCAACAAATCGGCCGACCAAAAGAACTCTATCATAAACCAGCTAATGAGTTTGTAGCAACCTTTATCGGACGCACAAATATTATCCCTGCCAATCTCGAAAAACGGAGCGACGGCGCTTATATCGTCTTTTCAGATGGCTATGCTCTTCGAATGCCAGCTCTTGATCAGGCTGAGGAGCAAGCCATTCATGTAAGTATTCGTCCTGAAGAGTTTATCAAAGATGAATCTGGAGATATTGAAGGAATTATTAGCGATAGCGTCTATCTTGGACTGAATACTGAATACTTCATCGAAACAGGATTTGCCTCAAAAATTCAGGTTAGCGAAGAATCAACTTTTGAAGAAGATCTACAAAAAGGCGATCGTATTCGTCTACGAATCAATACTCAAAAATTAAATGTCTTTTCTGCAAATGGTTCACAAAACCTGATAAAAGGAGTCAACCATGGAACGTAAAAAACTAAATATTTGGACAGCCTCCTCTTTCTTCATCTTTCTTACTTATCTTGTCTTTCTCGTTTATCCTATCGTTACCGTGCTCAAGCAAGCACTCATACATGAAGGACAATTCTCACTAGCTAATTTTGTCACTTTCTTTAGTAAAGCTTACTACTCTGAGACACTTGTCAACAGTTTCAAGGTCTCCATTACCGCTACTGTCACTTCCTTAGTCGTAGGAACCCTATTAGCTTATCTCTTCTCTATGTATGACTTCAAGGGAAAGAAATTTCTACAAATATTGATTATCATTGCTTCTATGTCAGCTCCTTTCGTGGGAGCCTACTCCTGGATTCTCTTGCTGGGACGAAATGGGGTAATTACTAAATTCCTGACAAATTCTCTTCATCTTCCAGCTATCGATATTTATGGATTCAAAGGAATTGTACTTGTCTTTACACTGCAACTATTCCCACTGGTATTTCTATACGTTGCTGGGACAATGAAAAGTATTGACAATTCTCTACTTGAAGCCGCTGAAAGCATGGGGTCCTTCGGATTTAAGCGTATCGTAACGGTTGTTTTACCTCTCCTAGTTCCAACCTTACTAGCAGCTGCCCTGCTTGTATTTATGAGAGCATTCTCAGACTTTGGAACGCCTATGTTGATTGGTGAAGGATATCGGACTTTCCCCGTCTTGATTTATACCCAATTCATTAGCGAGGTTGGAGGAAATTCTGCTTTTGCATCTGCTTTAGCAATTATGGCGATTATCATTGCCTTGGCGATTTTCCTTATCCAAAAATACATCTCAAACCGCTACAGTTTCAGCATGAATTCGCTCCATCCAATTGAGCCTAAAAAAACTACAAAAGGAAAAATGGCTGCCATTTATGTAACAGTCTACGGAATTATCTTGTTCTCTGTTCTACCTCAAGTCTACTTGATTTATACTTCTTTCCTAAAAACATCAGGTATGGTATTTGTCAAAGGTTATTCTCTAAACAGTTACAAGGTGGCTTTCAATCGTATGGGATCTGCTATTTTCAATACCATTCGTATCCCTTTGATTGCCTTAGTTCTAGTTGTCCTATTCGCAACATTTATCTCCTACCTAGCCGTTAGAAAACGGAATTTGTTTACAAACTTAATTGACAGCCTCAGTATGGTCCCTTATATTGTACCAGGAACCGTTCTAGGGATTGCCTTCATTTCTTCCTTCAATACCGGTCTATTTGGAAGTGGATTTCTTATGATTACAGGAACTGCTTTCATCTTGATTATGTCTCTATCTGTCAGAAGATTACCCTATACTATTCGCTCATCTGTTGCTAGCTTGCAACAAATAGCACCAAGTATTGAAGAAGCTGCTGAAAGCTTAGGAAGTAGCCGTCTCAATACCTTTGCCAAGATTACAACTCCAATGATGCTATCTGGTATTATTTCTGGAGCTATCCTATCTTGGGTTACAATGATTTCAGAACTCTCTACTTCTATCCTCCTCTACAATGTCAAAACAAGAACAATGACTGTAGCCATTTATACAGAGGTTCTCAGAGGGAATTACGGTGTAGCCGCAGCCTTATCAACTATCCTGACTGTTCTAACAGTAGGTTCCTTGCTCTTGTTTATGAAAATCTCTAAAAGCAATAGCATTACACTTTAGTTTTCCCCATCAAAAACAGCCGAAAGGATTACTTCGGCTGTTTTTTCTTATTTTGATATTCCTACTAGATTCCTAGTTCATTGCAAGCAAGTCTAGACTAATTAAATAGAGACTTCCTCCATCTTCTCACGTCCTAGTTGTCGGTAACTACTGTCACCGACAACTTCTACGCTAAACTGGCCGTCCTCATATTCAAGTATCGTCACGCTACCATTATCGAGACCATGCGGATGCATGCCATTAATCAGATACACAATGGTTCCAATGGTCATTCCGTGGCTCACGACTAGGGCATTGCCCCCACCTTGCTCTTCCATTTCTTTGGCAATCGCTTCAAAACCTTCCTTGATTCGGCCACTGAGTTTTTCCCATCCTTCAGCCCAACCAGCTGTATCGACCTCTACCAACCCCTCAGCCAGTTCAGCATAAGACAATTGGTGAACATGATCCACATTAAAGATACGAGGAATAATGCCCATGAAAAGATCACCATCATAAGCTCCGTCAAAGCTACCAAAACACCATTCTCTGATACGTTTGTCCATGCGATAAGGGATTTTCCCCTGCAAACCAAGTTCTTCAAGAATAATTCCCATTGTCTGAATGGTGCGGCCAGAATCACTGGAATAAGCGCGATCAAACTGTAGACCAGATTCTCGCAAACCGATTCCTAATTCTTGAATCCCTCGCTCACCTTCAGCCGTTAAAGGAGTATCGCTCCAACCTTGCGCGCGACCAATCGTGTTAAACATAGTCTTGCCATGACGTACCAAATACAATCGTACTTTTACCATTTTCCGTCCTCCGTTTGCTTCTATTATATCATGGATGATAAAACAAAAGCCACCCAGACAGGTGACTTTTGCAGGAGATTATTATGAAAAAGTTTAGGAGTTCTATTAAATAAAGATATTAGATGAAAATCAAATTCAAACTAAATCAGTGTTATCTGTTTCAAATAATATTAGGAGGTCTTTATTTAATGATTATAGTATATACATCCAACCTTAAATAGAACTTAAAATTTCTCCTATTTTCTTAATTTTTAAAACTATGAATTGGTGCTGGGATTTGTCCCCCACGAGAAATGAAATCGACAGACGAAGCCCCATTGACTTTCATAACAGGTGCAGTTCCTAATAGGCCACCAAACTCAATCATATCTCCTTCTTTTCCTTTTGGAATGATACGAACAGCCGTTGTCTTCATGTTAATGACACCAATTGCAGCCTCATCCGCAATCATAGCTGCAATGGTTTCAGCAGGAGTATCTTCTGGGATGGCAATCATATCCAAACCAACGGAACAGATAGCCGTCATAGCTTCTAGTTTTTCCAAATTAAGAGAGCCATTTTGCACTGCAGCAATCATTCCTTCATCCTCTGAAACAGGGATAAAGGCACCAGACAAACCACCAACTTGGTTGCAAGCCATAACTCCGCCCTTCTTAACTTGGTCGTTCAAGAGAGCCAAGGCAGCCGTCGTTCCATGCGTACCAACTGTCTCTAGCCCCATTTCCTCAAGGACACGTGCCACAGAGTCTCCAACTGCAGGTGTTGGTGCCAAACTCAAGTCCACAATACCAAACTCCACACCCAGTCTCTCACTGGCCATTTGACCAACCAATTGACCGATACGAGTGATTTTAAAGGCAGTTTTCTTGACTGTTTCTGCTACTACATCAAAGCTCTGTCCACGAACTTTTTCCAAGGCACGTTTCACCACACCAGGACCAGAAACTCCGACATTGATGATAACATCTGCCTCCCCAACACCATGGAAGGCACCCGCCATAAATGGATTGTCCTCAACAGCATTAGCGAATACAACCAACTTAGCTGCCCCCATATCAGATAGAGTTGCCGTTTCCTTGATAACTCGTCCCATATCTGCGACAGCCGTCATATTGATACCAGACTTGGTTGAGCCTATATTGACTGACGAGCAGACCTTATCCGTTTCAGCCAAAGCACGAGGAATAGAATTGATAAGAATCTCATCTCCCTTTTGATAACCCTTTTGTACCAAGGCTGAAAAACCACCAATAAAGTCCACACCAATCTCTTTCGCAGCTTTATCAAGTGCTTTTGCCAGAACCACATAGTCTGTCGCATCTGTCGCCGCCCCAATCAGAGAAATAGGAGTCACCGATACACGCTTATTAACGATTGGAATCCCCAACTCAGCCGCAATTTCATCGCCAACAGCCACTAAATTAGCTGCCTTGGTCCTAATCTTTTGATAAATTTTCTCCGCAGCACGATTGATATCCGGATCGATACAGTCCAATAGGGAAATCCCCATGGTAATAGTTCTGATATCGAAGTTTTGCTCCTCAATCATGGAGATGGTTTCAGTAACTTGTCTAATATCCATGATAACCTCCTAGATATTATACATAGCTTCGAAAATCGCTGCACTCTGAATGTTGATTTTCACATTCAAAATTTGCCCAAAAGCTTCAAATTCATTACGAAGATAGGTAAAATCTTGCTTTTTATCACTAGAGACGACAGCCATCATCGTAAAATATTCATCCAAAACAGTTTGAGAGATATCGTCAATATTCAAACCTAATTCTGCAATTTTGCCAGAAACACCTGCAACAATTCCAGATTTATCTTTACCAACAACAGTTATAATCGCTTTCATAAGCAAACTCCAATTCTTCTTTTAATAGGAAACCTGAACATTAAACAGGATTCTTTTCAAATAGTATAGCATAATTCTAACTAAAATACTCAAAAACGCCTGCTTACGAAGTTGTTCTTAAGAAAAAAACAATTTCGTAAACAAGCGTCTACTATCCCAACTTATGATGAGTGTTCCCGCTAGGACCAAGATCCTAGCGGTAGACCAGAGCTAGACTAAGAGCACAAGACTCCATCATCATAACACTCAACAAAATTGATGATTTTATACTAATTCGATGATCGCCATTGGCGCTGCATCACCACGACGTGGTTCAGTTTTAAGGATACGAGTGTATCCACCGTTACGTTCAGCATAACGAGGTGCGATTTCTGAGAACAATTTTTGAAGTGCTGTAGTAGAAGTGTACTTATCAGTTGCTTCATCATAGTTTTCAGATGCGATTTCATTACGTACGAAAGCAGCTGCTTGACGACGTGCATGCAAATCACCACGTTTACCTAGAGTAATCATTTTTTCAACAGTTTTACGGATTTCTTTAGCACGAGCTTCAGTTGTCACGATTGATTCGTTGATCAAAAGGTCAGTTGTCAAATCGCGAAGCATTGCTTTACGTTGTGAGCTAGTGCGTCCTAGTTTACGGTAAGCCATGTATTCCTCCTTTATTTATCTTTTAATCCAAGACCCAAATCAATGAGTTTGAGTTTCACTTCTTCCAAACTCTTGCGTCCAAGATTTCGTACTTTCATCATCTCTGCTTCAGATTTTTCTGTCAAATCATGCACAGTATTGATACCGGCACGTTTCAAACAGTTGTATGAACGCACAGACAAGTCCAGTTCCTCAATCGTACGATCCAAAATACGATCGTCAGATTCAGTGTCAGCTTCTTTCATCACTTCAGTTGACTTAGCAATCTCAGTAAGATTTGTAAACAAATCAAGATGTTCTGTCAAAATACGTGCTGAAAGCCCTAAAGCATCTTCTGGAATAATTGTTCCATTTGTCAAGATTTCAAGGGTTAATTTGTCAAATCCATCATTGCTACCTACACGAGCAGGTTCCACTTGATAGTTGACTTTTGTAACTGGTGTATAAATAGAATCTACAGCAAGTGTTCCAACTGGTGCATTATCTTTTTTATTTTCATCAGCAGGTACATATCCACGACCACTGTTAACAGTCATAGTCGCTTTTAGCGAAGAACCTTCACCGATTGTAAAGAGATAATGATCTGGATTTACAATTTCAATATCGCTATCTGTCAAAATGTCACCAGCTGTTACTTCAGCAGGACCTTCAACATCCAGTTCGATGATTTTTTCGTCTTCAACGTACGATTTCACTGCAATTCCTTTAATGTTCAGAATGATTTGCATCACGTCTTCACGAACACCTGGAACTGTGTCAAACTCATGTAACACACCATCAATATTGATAGATGTCACAGCTGCTCCTGGTAGAGAAGCTAGAAGTACACGACGAAGAGAGTTACCAAGAGTTGTACCGTAGCCACGTTCAAGTGGTTCGATTACAAACTTGCCATAATCTTTATTTTCATCAATTTTTGTTATATTTGGTTTTTCAAACTCGATCATTTAGTTACTCCCTCTTAAACGAAAAGCAGTGTAATGCGATGATTATACACGGCGACGTTTTGGAGGACGAGCACCATTGTGTGGCACTGGAGTCACATCACGAATTGCTGTTACTTCAAGACCAGCGGCAGCAAGCGCACGAATAGCTGACTCACGACCAGAACCTGGACCTTTTACAGTAACTTCAACTGATTTAAGACCGTGTTCTTGTGCAGATTTAGCAGCAGCTTCAGAAGCCATTTGAGCAGCGAATGGTGTAGATTTACGAGAACCTTTGAAACCAAGAGCACCAGCTGATGACCAAGCAATTGCATTACCATGCACATCAGTAATCATAACAATAGTGTTATTAAATGTAGCGTGAATATGAGCAATACCAGATTCGATATTCTTTTTCACACGACGTTTACGTGTTGGTTTAGCCAAGACTTTTACCTCCTATATTATTTTTTCTTACCAGCAATCGCAACAGCTTTACCTTTACGAGTGCGAGCGTTGTTTTTAGTGTTTTGTCCACGGACAGGAAGTCCACGACGGTGACGGATACCACGGTATGAACCGATTTCCATCAAACGTTTGATGTTCAAGTTTACTTCACGACGAAGGTCACCTTCAACTTTGATTGCATCCACTTCACGACGGATAGCATCTTCTTGATCTGATGTAAGATCACGTACACGAACATCTTCTGAGATTCCAGCAGCAGCCAAAATTTTCTTAGATGTTGCAAGTCCGATACCATAAACATAAGTCAATGAGATCACTACGCGTTTGTCATTTGGAATGTCAACTCCAGCAATACGAGCCATGTTTTCTCCTTTCTATCTTATCCTTGACGTTGTTTGTGTTTTGGATTTGCTGGGCAAATTACCATAACACGACCATTACGACGAATAACTTTACAGTATTCGCAAATTGGTTTGACCGATGGTCTTACTTTCATTTCTTATCCCTCCAAGTTTTTCGATTATTTAAAGCGGTAAGTGATACGTCCACGTGTCAAGTCATATGGACTCATTTCGACAGTAACACGATCTCCCGCTAAAATACGAATATAGTTTTTACGAATTTTACCAGAAACTGTTGCTAAAATCTGATGTCCATTTTCAAGTTCAACCGTAAACATTGCATTCGGCATTGTATCAACTACTTTGCCTTCAACTTCAATCACATCGTCTTTTGCCACGCAAAAGCACCTCCATAAATTTCGATTCGATGCCTCTAGACACAGAGACAACAATTATAAGTCAGACTATCTCAGTATAACATTTGTAGCGGATTTTTGCAAGTGTGAAAAACGCTTTATTTCAAATTTGTCAATACTTTTTCGATATCTGAGAAGACATCATTGATATCTTGATTACCTTCGATGTCATGAACCAAACCTTTGGCACGGTAATGAGCAATGATTGGTTCTCCTTGAGCAATATTTACATCCAAACGACGTTTTACTGTCTCAGGCTTATCATCTTCACGTTGGTAGTAATCTTCTTCTTTATAGTCAACTGGTGGGTTAAAGACCTTGTGGAAAGTTTCTCCAGTTACGCGGTGGATGATACGGCCACTCAAACGTTCCAAGAGGCTGTCAGGGTTCACTTCAATGTTGATGACGCCTTCTAGTTCAATGCCAAGTTCAGCCAATGTTTTGTCCAAGGCATGAGCTTGTTCGATTGTACGTGGGTAACCATCCAACAAGAATCCTGTTTCTTTAATATCATCTTGTGAAAGACGTTCTTTTACGATCCCATTTGTAACTTCGTCAGGAACCAATTCACCCTTGTCAATGTATGACTTAGCAAGAACACCCATTTCAGTTTGATTTGCCATAGCAGCACGGAACATATCACCTGTTGAGATATGTGCAACATGGAATTGTTCTACGATTTTTGCTGCTTGAGTTCCCTTACCTGCACCAGGTAAGCCCATAATCAAAAGATTCATGATTTGATCTCCTTATTTTATTTTTAAATAGAAGCAAAAAGTCTTTTCACCCCTATTTAAAAACAAAATAGAAGAGGGGAGACCAAACTCTCACTAATGTTAGAGTTAAACCTCCACTCCCTCAGCATTTACTGACTTAGTAAATACTTTTATTCTGTTCTGTCCATGAAACCAACATACTTACGTTTCAACAGGTAACCTTCCAATTGTTTGATTCCTTCAATACCTGTAGAGATAATGATCAAAAGACTAGTTCCTCCAAAAGCAACTGCCTCTGAAAGTCCGAAAACGTCTTTTGCTACGATCGGTAAAATAGAAATCACACCAAGGAAGAGAGAACCAACAGTTGCAAGACGACGAAGAAGTTTAGACATATATTCTTCTGTACCTTTACCAGGACGAACTCCATGGATATAAGCACCGCTCTTTTGTAAGTTTTCTGCCGCTTTTTCAGGATTAATCTGTACAAACGTATAGAAGAATGTAAAGAGAATAATCAACAAAGCATACATGGCAATACCAGTTGGTGAAGTTGTTGCCAGCATTTCTTGTGCTGTTCTTACCCAGGCCCAATCATGACCTGTGGCGCTCAAAAACTGAAGAATAGCCGCAGGCGCTGCAGTGATCGAACTTGCAAAGATAACAGGGATAACTCCAGCAGGGTTTACCTTCAAAGGAAGGTAAGAGCTAGATGGAGCACCTTGTGCAACCTTAGTATATTGGATTGGAATTTTGTATTCTGCTTGTTGAACATAAGTTGTAAAATAAATGATCAACAATACAGTAATAATCAAAATGATTACGAAAATGATAGATGAGTTAATACGGCTACTTGGGACGTTAACAAAGTAGTCCACATAGATGCCCTGAATCATCTCTGGAATTGAGGCAACAATCCCGGCAAAGATAATCATAGAAACACCATTTCCGTACCCCTTATCTGTAATTTGCTCTCCCAACCAAGTCACAATCATACTACCAGCTGTTAAGATGATACCAATCATGATAAAGACTTGTGGAGTAAGAGCTGTTTTCAACAATTGAGCTCCGGCTAAAGTATTAAAACCAGCTGTAATCCCGATAGATTGCACAAAAGCGAGAACTAGAGCAATATAACGAGTAGCTTGATTCAATTTTCTTCGACCTACTTCCCCTTGTTTACCCCACTCTACAAATTTGGGTAAAATATCCATTTGCAAGAGTTGGACAACAATAGAGGCCGTAATGTAGGGGCTAACACCAAGAGCAAAAACTGAGAAGTTTTTCATGGCATTCCCTGACACCAAGCTCAACATGTTTAAGAAGGATAATCCACTTAAAGCATTCAAGCTATTGGCATTCACACCGGGAACTGTAATGCTAGTTCCGATACGAAAGACCAGAACGATAAAAATTGTAAATAAAATTTTTGATCGAACCTGCTTAACTTTAAGAGCTTCTCTTAATAATTTAAAAAACATAGGTCACCTCTCTTAGATGACTTCTACTGAACCACCTTTAGCAGTGATAGCTTCTTCAGCTGATTTAGAGAATTTAGCTGCTTTCACAGTCAATTTCTTAGTCAACTCACCGTTACCAAGAATTTTAATACCTGATTTTTCAGCTTTAACAATTCCTGCTTCGATAAGAACAACTGGAGTAACTTCAGCACCATCTTCAAAGACGTTCAATTGGTCAAGGTTCACAATTGCGTATTCTTTAGCGTTGATATTAGTGAATCCACGTTTTGGAAGACGACGGAACAATGGAGTTTGTCCACCTTCAAAACCAAGGCGAACTCCGCCACCGCTACGAGCTTTTTGACCTTTTTGACCACGACCAGATGTTTTACCGTTACCTGATGAAGTACCACGACCAACGCGGTTACGTACTTTACGAGAACCTTCTGCAGGTTTCAATTCATGAAGTTTCATTTTTATTTTCTCCTCTTTTGTAAAATGCTAGCGCCGATAAGGGAGAAAAGGTTGTCTCCCCCATCAACTCGCCTATACGACGTCATCATAGATGACTATATCTAGTTTTAGGGGATGGTATAGTGCACATCCCCTAAAAATTCATTAGTTTACTTCTTCAACTGTTACCAAATGAGATACTGCAGTGATCATACCACGGATAGCAGCGTTATCTTCTTTAATAACAGAGCTGTTCAATTTGCCAAGTCCAAGTGCTACAACAGTTTTACGTTGTGATGGAATGCGTCCGATTGGAGACTTAGTCAAAGTAATTTTAATTTGAGCCATTTTATCCCCTTTCTTATGCCAAATCAGAAACTGAAATACCACGAAGGGCAGCAACTTCTTCAGCGCGTTTTAATTGTTTCAAACCTTCAACAGTTGCACGAACAATGTTGATTGGAGTGTTAGAACCAAGTGATTTAGATGTAATATCTGCCACACCTGCCAATTCCACAACGGCACGAACTGCACCACCAGCGGCAACTCCAGAACCTTCTACAGCAGGTTTCAACAATACTTTAGCTCCACCGAATTCTGAAAGAACTTCGTGTGGGATTGTTGTTCCAACCATAGGAACTTCGATCAAGTTTTTCTTAGCATCATCTACTGCTTTACGGATTGCTTCTGGAACTTCTTGAGCTTTACCAGTACCAAATCCTACGCGACCGTTGTGGTCACCAACAACAACAAGAGCTGCGAAACGAAGACGACGTCCACCTTTAACAACTTTTGTAACACGGTTGACAGCAACTACGCGTTCTTCTAATTCAACTGCATTGTCTTTAAATGCCATTTTCTAGTGTCCTCCTATTAGAATTTCAATCCGTTTTCACGAGCTGCATCAGCCAAAGCTTTCACACGTCCGTGATATAGATATCCACCGCGGTCGAACACCACTTCTGAAATACCTTTAGCGTTTGCACGTTCTGCAACGAGTTTACCGACAGCAACGGCTTGTTCAGTTTTAGTTCCTTTTGAAACTTCTTTGTCAAGAGTTGAAGCACTTGCGAGCGTTACACCCGCTACGTCATCAATCACTTGAGCGTAGATGCCTGTATTAGAACGGAATACGTTCAAACGTGGGCGATCAGCAGTTCCAGAGAGTTTTCCGCGAACGCGACGGTGGCGTTTTTGGCGGAGTTTGTTTTTATCTGGTTTTGAAATCACAGTTTTCACCTCTTTAGTTTTAAATCGTGTGCTATGCACAAAGTTGGAAAATAGGTTGGTGGTTGATGATCAACCACTCAACATTATTTACCTGTTTTACCTTCTTTACGGCGAACGAATTCACCAACGTAACGGATACCTTTACCTTTATATGGCTCTGGTGAACGAAGGCTACGTACGTAAGCAGCCGTTTGACCAACTACTTCTTTTGAAATTCCGCTAACAACGATTGTTGTTGGGTTTGGAAGTTCAAAAGTAATTCCTTCTGGAGCTTCAACTTCGTCTGGATGAGATTTACCAACAGCCAAAACAAGTTTAGATCCTTGAAGTTGTGCACGGTAACCAACCCCGCGCATTTCAAGTTCTTTCTTGAATCCTTCTGATACACCAACAACCATGTTGTTCAAAAGGGCACGAGTAGTTCCGTGGATAGTTTTCATTTCTTTTGAATCGTTTGGACGGTGAAGAGTTACTTCAGTACCTTCCACACAGATTTCAATATCTTTTGAGAACTCACGAGTAAGTTCTCCTTTAGGTCCTTTTACAGTTACAACGTTGTCATTGTTAGTGAGTTCAACACCAGCAGGCAACACGATAACTTTATTACCAATACGTGACATGTTTATTTTCTCCTGTTAAATTGTCAGGCCAAGACGGCCAGTTTTCACGGGGTTCAGATACTTATTTAGTTCAAGAGCTGAACTGAACACGCTCTAAGAACTGTGCAAAATAGATAAGTTGACTTGTTTGTAAACAAGCTTCTCCAACTTCCTAATTTTGCTTTGTTCTTTACAAGCTTTGTATCTTGATTTTACCAAACGTAAGCGATAACTTCTCCACCAACATTCTTTTGGCGTGCTTCTTTATCAGTAAGCAAACCTTCAGAAGTTGAAAGGATAGCAATTCCAAGTCCGTTAAGAACTTTTGGAAGGTCTTCACGTTTTTTGTAGACACGAAGTCCTGGTTTAGAAACACGTTTCAAGTTAGTGATAACTTTTTCACCGTTTGGTCCGTATTTAAGGAATACACGGATGATGCCTTGTTTGTCATCTTCGATGATTTCAACGTTTTTTACAAAACCTTCGCGTTTAAGGATTTCAGCAATCCCTTTTTTGATGTTTGATGCAGGTACTTCAAGTACTTCGTGTTTAGCTTGGTTAGCGTTACGAATACGAGTTAGGAAGTCTGCGATTGGGTCAGTCATAACCATTTTGTTTTTCTCCTCTTACTAGTAGTTTGCAAGTTGCACTTGCTAGTTAATACATGATACAAAGAGCGTAACAGCACGAGCAAAAATAGGCAATTTGATGCAGGAGCGATGCTCCAAAGCAAATTGGTCTTTTTTGCCAAAAGCTGTAGCTCGTGTTCAAATTGGCAAATCCAACTGAACCCGGGCTAAACTCTGTGTGAAAAAGATAAACTTTCCTAGAAACTTCAGTTTCTTCGTCAAGTTTCCTATTTTCACTTGGAGTTTTGACGCCCTTGATATCTTAAATTACCAAGATGCTTTTGTTACACCAGGGATTTGTCCTTTGTAAGCTAATTCACGGAAGCAAACACGGCAAAGTTTAAATTTGCGGTAAACTGAATGTGGACGACCACATTTTTCACAACGAGTATAAGCTTGAGTAGAGAACTTCGCTGGACGTTTGTTCTTAGCAATCATTGATTTTTTAGCCATTAGATTTACCTCCTATATTATTTTGCAAAAGGCATTCCAAGGCCTGTAAGCAATGCACGTGACTCTTCGTCAGTGTTAGCAGTTGTTACGATAACGATGTCAAGACCACGAGTTTTGTCAACGTCATCGAAGTTGATTTCTGGGAAGATCAATTGTTCTTTCACACCAAGTGTGTAGTTTCCGCGTCCGTCAAATGATTTTGTTGGAACACCATGGAAGTCACGTACACGTGGAAGTGAAACTGAAACCAATTTATCCAAGAATTCGTACATACGTTCACCACGAAGGGTAACTTTTGCACCGATCGCAACACCTTCACGAAGACGGAAGCCGGCGATTGATTTTTTAGCTTTAGTGATAAGTGGTTTTTGACCTGAGATAAGTGCCAATTCTTCAGCAGCTTTTTCAAGGCTTTTAGCGTTTGATACAGCTTCACCAACACCCATGTTCAAAACGATCTTATCTACTTTAGGCACAGCCATCACTGATGAGTAGTTGAATTGTTCTGTCAAAGCAGGAACTACTTCATTAAGATATTTTTCTTTTAAACGATTTGCCATTATACTTCTCCTTTCCTTCGTGATTAATCAAGCACTTCGCCTGATTTTTTGTTGTAACGAACTTTTTTACCGTCTACAAATTTGTAACCAACACGACCAGCTACACCATTTTTGTCCAAAACTTGAACGTTTGATACGTGGATAGCTGCTTCTTTTTCGATGATACCACCTTGAGGAAGCTCGTTAGTTGGACGTTGGTGTTTCTTAACGATGTTAACACCTTCAACGATAACTTTGTTTACTTTTGGAAGGGCAGTAAGGACAACAGCTTCTGTTCCCTTATCTTTACCAGCGATTACGCGAACTTTGTCGCCTTTTTTTACAAACATTAGGTTTCTCCTTGATTTTTCTTACGCCCATAAGGGCACCCTAGCTTGAAGCTAGGGGACTAGTTTGTTTCTAAAAATTAAAGTACTTCTGGAGCAAGTGACACGATCTTCATGAAGCCACCTTCACGCAATTCACGTGCAACTGGGCCAAAGATACGTGTTCCGCGAGGAGTTTTGTCTTCACGGATGATAACTGCTGCGTTTTCGTCAAATTTGATGTATGAACCATCAGCACGACGAGCACCTGATTTAGTACGAACGATAACTGCTTTAACAACGTCACCTTTTTTAACCGCACCACCAGGAGTAGCTTGTTTTACAGATGCCACGATAACATCACCGATGTTTGCAAATTTACGTCCTGAACCACCAAGAACTTTGATAGTCAAGATTTCGCGAGCACCGCTGTTGTCTGCGACTTTCAAACGAGTTTCTGTTTGAATCATTTCAGTTTTCTCCTTTCAGGTTTGATTAGATGATGACCGCTTCTTCAACAACTTCTACAAGACGGAAACGTTTTGTAGCTGAAAGCGGACGAGTTTCCATGATACGTACGATATCGCCTTCTTTGGCAACATTGTTTTCATCATGAGCTTTGTATTTTTTAGAGTAGTTAATACGTTTACCATAGACTGGGTGGTTACGTTTTGTTTCAACTACAACTGTGATTGTCTTGTCCATTTTGTCAGATACAACACGTCCAACAAGAACTTTACGATTATTGCGTTCCATTGAAATTTCTCCTTCCCTAGTCTATTATTTCGCTTCAGATTGAACTGTTTTGATACGAGCGATTTGTTTTTTAACTTCTTTCAAGCGAGCTGTTTGTTCCAATTGACCAGTAGCAGCTTGGAAACGAAGTTCAAACAATTCTTTTTTCAATTCGTTTTCGCGCTTCGCGAGTTCTTCTTGAGAAAGACCACGAAGTTCTTTAACAAATTCTTTTACTTCATTAAGTTTCATGCCTTCTCCTTATTCTGCTTCACGTTTTACGAATTTACATTTAACTGGCAATTTATGGCTAGCAAGACGAAGTGCTTCGCGTGCAATCTCTTCAGATACACCAGCGATTTCGAACATCACTTTACCACGTTTAACTGGTGCTACCCAACCTTCAGGTGCCCCTTTACCAGATCCCATACGCACACCGATAGCTTTAGCAGTGTATGATTTGTGTGGGAAGATTTTAATCCAAACTTTACCACCACGTTTCATGTAACGAGTCATGGCGATACGAGCAGCTTCGATTTGGCGGTTAGTGATCCAGTGGCTAGTTGTAGCTTGAAGACCGTATTCACCGAATGCTACTTCTTTTCCACCTTTTGCTTCACCGCGCATTTTTCCACGGAATTCACGACGGTGTTTAACACGTTTAGGTACTAACATTGGTTATTTACCTCCTTTAGTGTTTTTGCGAGCTGGAAGAACTTCACCACGGTAGATCCATACTTTAACACCAAGTTTACCGTATGTAGTATCTGCTTCTTCCCAAGCGTAATCGATATCTGCACGAAGTGTGTGAAGTGGAACAGTTCCTTCAGAGTAGCCTTCAGCACGGGCAATATCTGCACCGTTCAAACGACCTGATACTTGAGTTTTGATTCCTTTAGCTCCAGCACGCATTGCACGTTGGATTGCTTGTTTTTGTGCACGACGGAAAGCAACACGTTGCTCCAATTGACGAGCAATACCTTCACCTACAAGGTGAGCATCCAAATCAGGTTGTTTGATTTCGATGATGTTGATGTGTACTTGTTTTCCAGTCAATTTGTTAAGTTTTGCACGGAGTGCATCAACGTTAGCACCACCTTTACCGATAACCATACCTGGTTTAGCAGTGTGAAGTGAAACGTTAACTTTGTTTACTGCGCGTTCGATTTCGATAGTTGAAACTGCTGCGTCAGCAAGTTCTTTTTGAACGAATTTACGGATTGCAAGATCTTCATGAAGGTAATCCGCGTATTCTTTTTCAGCATACCATTTGGCATCCCAATCACGGATGATGCCGACACGCATACCAATTGGATGTACTTTTTGACCCACGATTTTACCTCCTTATTTTTCTGCAACAGCTACAGTGATGTGAGCTGTACGTTTGTTGATTGGTGAAGCTGAACCTTTCGCACGTGGACGGAAACGTTTCATAGTTGGTCCTTCGTTTGCGAATGCTTCAGATACTACCAAGTTAGCTTTATCCAAACCAAAGTTGTTTTCAGCATTAGCTACAGCTGAGTTCAAAACTTTCAAGATGATTTCAGCAGCTTTGTTTGGAGTGAATGTCAAGATTGCGATTGCATCGGCTACGCTTTTTCCACGGATGTTATCAAGAACAAGACGTGATTTACGAGGTGAAACACGTACTGTACGAGCCATTGCTTTAGCTGAAGTAATTTCTGCCATTTATGTTCTCCTTATTTTCTACGTGTTTTCTTGTCGTCTGCAGCGTGACCTTTATAAGTACGAGTTGGTGCAAATTCACCAAGTTTGTGACCTACCATGTCTTCTTGGATGTAAACAGGTACGTGTTTACGTCCGTCATAAACTGCAATAGTGTAACCAATGAAACTTGGGAAGATCGTTGAACGACGTGACCAAGTTTTAATAACTTTTTTCTTTTCGTCGTTAGCTTGAGCTTCAACTTTTTTCATCAAATGCTCATCGACGAAAGGTCCTTTTTTAAGACTGCGTCCCATTTTTATATTTTCTCCTTTAAATATTGTACCACAGCGGCTTGCGCTCCTATGGAGCGCTACCGAGCTGGCGGATTTACTAGTTACTTAAGCGACTAGTTTAATATTATTTCTCGTTGCGACGACGAACGATAAGTTTGTCAGATTTCGCTTTCTTGTTACGAGTTTTAAGACCAAGAGCAGGTTTGCCCCATGGAGTAGATGGTGCTTTACGACCAACTGGTGCTTTACCTTCACCACCACCGTGTGGGTGATCGTTAGGGTTCATTACAGAACCACGAACTGTTGGGCGGATACCTTTCCAACGGCTACGTCCTGCTTTACCAAGGTTTACAAGTCCGTGTTGTTCGTTTCCGACAACACCAACTGTAGCACGGCAAGTTCCAAGAATCATACGAACTTCACCTGATTGAAGACGAACAAGAACGTATTTACCTTCAGAACCCAATACTTGAGCAGATGCACCAGCAGCACGTACCAATTCACCACCACGACCAGGTTTCAACTCGATGTTGTGGATCAAAGTACCAACTGGGATGTTAGCAAGTGGAAGAGCGTTTCCGACTTTGATATCTGCTTCTGGACCTGAAACGATACGTTGACCTACTTCAAGACCTTTTGGAGCGATGATGTATGCTTTCACACCGTCAGTGTAGTGTACAAGAGCGATGTTTGCAGAACGGTTTGGATCGTACTCGATTGTTTTAACAACTGCTTCAACGTTGTCTTTGTTACGTTTGAAGTCAACCAAACGGTAGAAGCGTTTGTGTCCACCACCTTGGTGACGAACTGTGATACGACCGTTGTTGTTACGACCAGCCTTGCTCTTCAATGCAACAAGCAATGATTTTTCAGGAGTGCTTGTTGTGATTTCAGCGAAATCCAAAGAAGTCATATTACGGCGACCGTTTGTTGTTGGTTTATAAACACGAATTCCCACGATATTTCCTCCTTAGATTATTCAGCTTCAGCAGCAAACAACTCGATTGCTTTTGAATCAGCTGTAAGTGTGATGATAGCTTTTTTAGTTTTGTTTGTAAAACCAGTGTAACGTCCAACACGTTTAGCTTTTGGTTTTACGTTGATTGTGTTAACATTAGCAACTTTAACACCTTCGAAAGCAGCTTCAACAGCTTGCTTGATCAAAAGTTTGTGTGCACGAGTGTCAACTTCAAATACATATTTTCCTGCTTCAAGTTGAGCCATTGAGCTTTCAGTGATTACAGGTTTTTTGATAACATCATACAAATTCATTATGCAAGAACCTCCTCGATTTTAGAGATAGCTGCTTGTGTGACAAGAAGTTTGTCGCTATTTGCGATGTCAAGAACACTTGCAGTTGTAGCAGTTGCAACTTTCACGTTTGGAAGGTTACGAGCTGAAAGAGCTGCGAATTCATTTCCTTCTTCAAGGATAACAAGAACTTTAGAATCGATGCTCAATGCTGCAAGAACTTTTGCAAATTCAGCAGTTTTTGGAGCTGTAAATGAAAGAGCGTCTACAGCTACGAATTTGTTTTCAGCAACTTTTTCAGAGTAAACTGATTTAAGAGCTAGGCGACGAACTTTTTGTGGAAGTTTGTAGCCATATGAACGTGGAGTTGGTCCGAAGACAACACCACCACCACGCCATTGTGGTGAGCGGATAGAACCTTGACGAGCACGTCCAGTTCCTTTTTGACGCCATGGTTTGCGTCCACCACCTGATACTGCAGAGCGGTTTTTAACAGCGTGTGTTCCTTGACGAAGGCTTGCGCGTTGGCTGATGATCACATCAAACACAACTGATTCATTTGGTTCGATACCAAATACTGCATCGTTAAGAACAACTTGGCCAGCTTCTTTACCAGTTTGGTCAAATAATGTTACGTTTGCCATTGTGACTGATTTCCCCTTTCTTTATTATTTACCAGCTTTAACTGCTGATTTGATAGTGATAAGAGATTTCTTAGCACCTGGTACGTTACCTTTGATAAGGATAACGTTCTTTTCTGGAACAACTTGTACAACTTCAAGGTTTTGAATTGTTACGCGGTCGCCACCCATACGTCCTGCAAGGTTTTTACCTTTGAATACGCGGTTAGGTGCAACAGGTCCCATAGAACCTGGACGACGGTGGTAACGAGAACCGTGAGCCATTGGTCCACGTGATTGTCCGTGGCGTTTGATAACACCTTGGAAACCTTTACCTTTAGAAGTACCAGTTACGTCAACAACGTCTCCAGCTGCGAATGTTTCAACTGTGATTTCAGCACCAACTTCCAAGCCTTCAACGTTTTTGAATTCACGAATGAAGCGCTTAGGAGCCGTGTTAGCTTTCGCTACATGTCCTTTAGCAGGTTTGTTGCTCAATACTTCGCGTTTGTCATCAAAACCAACTTGGATAGCGTTATATCCGTCTGTTTCAACAGTTTTAACTTGAAGAACAACGTTTGGAGTTGCTTCAATAACTGTTACAGGGATCAATTCGCCAGCTTCAGTGAAGATTTGAGTCATTCCCACTTTTTTCCCTAAGATTCCTTTTGTCATGAGAAAATAGTTCCTTTTCTATATTTTTTATTCAAAAAGTTTTTAACGAGCGTTTTTTATGCTCAAGTCTAAGATACAAAGGGCGTCAAACTCAAAGTGAAAATAGGAAACTGACGCAGTGTCTAGCAGAAACTAGGAAGTTTATCTTTTTCACACCGAGTTTAGCCCGTGTTCAATTAGATTGAAACACCAGCCTCTGCTCTTTTATATTTTAGATTAAAGTTTGATTTCTACGTTTACACCACTTGGAAGATCCAATTTCATCAACGCATCAACTGTTTTTTGAGTTGGGTTAACGATATCGATCAAACGTTTGTGTGTACGCATTTCAAATTGTTCGCGAGAGTCTTTGTATTTGTGAGTCGCACGAATGATTGTGTAGAGGCTACGTTCAGTTGGAAGTGGGATTGGACCCGCAACTTGTGCACCTGTACGAGTAGCTGATTCTACGATTTTTGCAGCCGCTGTGTCAAGCGTACGGTGTTCGTAAGCTTTCAAACGGATACGGATTTTTTTGTTTGCCATCTTTTTCTCCTTTTCGTCTATTTAAGATAATAGGCTAGCTCCACAAGAAAACCGACGCGGTGTTGCGTGGCAATGCAACCGAGCGTGTCGCAACCTCTTGCATCAAAGCTAAAGCTGTAATTTACAGCACCATAATAGAATAACACAAAGCCCCTGCGATTGCAAGGGATTTGTTGCTGTTTTTTCGTTTTTTTACAATGAAACTGTTTTCCTATTTTTTCTTTCTAAAATTAGAAATTTTCTTCTATATAATTTGAGTCCTCTTGATCTCAAATTTACCTTCTGATTGGTCCACTAAGATATCCGCCTTAGACTCGGTCTCTTTATAGTAGTGTAGATATTGCTCCCGTATCATCTGATGGCTAGCCAATATAAAGGATGCATCGCGATTTCTCACAGTCGTATCTCGAGCTAGACGCCGCTTTAATTCGGTCTCCTCATCCGTGTAGAAACAGATGGTTTTGTCAAAGAGTTCCTTTGGCAGAAAGCCAACAGACATCCCTTCGACAATCAGAATCGGTTTTTCTCCAGACAAGATCTCACTAGCCCTCCAAGGTTCTTCAATTGTCAAGACATCCATACCCGCCTGCAAGGCTAAGATATCTCTCTGCAAACTTGCCAATTCATGTGCCACCGGCAGACAAGCTGTCACCTTTTGCTCTGTCGCTTGCTTTGGTACCACCAGATGACGGTCTGAGGTAATATAGGGATCTGTTTCTAGCAAATTTACTGTAGTAGAATCTAAAGCTTGGTACAATTCCTGTACAAAGGTTGATTTACCCGAAGCCCCATGACCGTATATCCCAGCGTCCTGACTTTTCCCGTTTCTATTTCTGAGGCAAGCTGGTCTATTAAGTCTTTTCTCTTCATTCTCTCTTCACCTGTTCATAACTTTCTTTTCCGTCATTGAGTCTGTCCCAAATCACTACTTGCCCACTTTCGAGCGATTTTTGCACATCGATAATTCGTTGATTGGAAGAACCTCGAAACTGTAGCATGAGATTGCGCTTAGTTCGATCGTATCGTCCATCAACAAGAATGTCAATCAATGATAAGAGTTCCAGTTTATCTGGAGTTTCCAACATCATTTCTTCCCATGTATAGCCCGTCCAGGACCAGATATCCTTATCTGGCAGTTCCTTCCGAATCCGCTTAACGAGTGGCAAGAGAATTCCCGTATTGAGAAAGGGCTCCCCTCCCAGCAAGGTCAATCCTTGAACATAAGGTTGAGCGAGATCTGCCATGATCTGTTTTTCTAATTCTGCTGTATAGGGAATGCCAGCATTGAAGGACCAGGTCGCTACATTATAACACCCCTCGCAGTGAAACATGCAACCTGATACATAGAGGGAGTTACGCACACCCTCTCCATCTACAAAGTTGAAGGCCTTGTAATCAATAATCCGCCCTTGACTGAGTTCTTCGCTTTTCCATTCTTGTGGTTTTGGATTATTCATTCGCTACCTCTATCCAATAACGCTCGACTCCATTACGAACATCCTCAAGGAGCCCACCATTTGCTAAAATGACTGCTCTGCTAGCAGGATTATTTACGCTACAGGTCACAAGCGTTCTCTTGATGTTCTTTTCCTTAGCAACTTGCAAGCCCTGACGGAGAGTCTCTTTAGCATAACCTTTGCCTCTTTCTGATGGACGAATGGAGTAGCCAATGTGGCCAGCATAATTCAATAAACCCTCATTCAGTCTCAATCGCAGATTCAAAAATCCTAGAGCACGACCTACATCATCAAATGATACAAATTGAATAGAAGGAACACGATTTTCAGGCAAGTTTATCCCCATCTCTTTTTGCATATTTATTTCCAACCATTCTTCATACACAAAGTTCTCTGTATCCCAGAAACCACCGTCGTGAGGCGACTGATATTTTTCAAACTCTGCCATCATCTCTAAAACTGTTACTTTATCTGCTAATATTGGTCTTCGTAGTTCCATTCTTACCTCCCACTAAGAGAAAAGCGAGAGTTGACTCTCACTTTTATTTTTTCTTGTTCTTGTTTAAAAATTGTTCTCTGAGGTTGAGCAAACGTTCTTTCTTACCAGCTCCACCTTTAGAGTGTTTCTCGTGATAACGGGTCACTTGTGCGCGCCCCTTATCGTCTAATTGATATTTTCCCATTTCATTTCTTTCTAATTTGTTACTTGATGGCCAGCTACTTTAATCGTTGAACCATTCATATGTTTGACACGCGCAGCGATTTCCTTGTGACGGCCGTTGACCATCGGTCTGGCTTGAGGATTGCCAAGATAGCCACAAGTCCGTTTAACAACGTCTACTGTTTTAGGGTCGCTATTGCCACAGTTAGGACAAGCAAATCCTCTCTCAGTTGGTTCAAAATCCCCTTCAAAGTCACACTTGTAGCAACGGTCAATTGGAGTATTGGTCCCTAGATAGCCGACACGGTCATAGGCATAATCCCAGACAGCTTCCAAGGCCTTTGGATTTTGCTGAAGGACTGGATACTCACAATAATGGATGAAACCACCTGACGCACCTGCTTCTGGATAGACTTTCTCAAAGTCTAATTTTTCAAACGGTGTTGGATTCTTACGCACATCGTAGTGGAAAGAATTGGTGTAGTATTCCTTATCTGTAATATCAGGAATAGAACCAAACTTCTCTGTATCCAGTCGGCAGAAACGGTCTGTCAAACTTTCAGATGGTGTTGAGTAGATAGAGAAATGATAGCCATATTGATCTGACCACTCTTCTACACGGCGTTTCATATCTCGAATAATGTCTAGCGTGAATTCCTTAGCATCTGGATTGCTTTCCCAGCTATTACCAAAGAAAACAGTCGCTACTTCGTACAAACCGATATAGCCTAGTGAAACTGTCGCACGACGATTCTTAAAGAGCTGGTCAACACTTTCTTCTTTACCTAGACGATGGCCAAAAGCACCGTACTGATAGAGGATAGGAGCATTCGCTGGTGTCGCCTCTTTAGTGCGTTCGACACGATAAACAAGAGCATCTTCAGCGATATTCATCCGCTCGTTGAAGATTTCCCAGAACTTATTCATGTCGCCCTCAGACTCAAGAGCAATACGAGGCAGGTTAACCGTCACAACGCCTAGATTCATCCGACCCGAATTGACTTCTACGCCATTCTCGTCTTTCCATCCTTGGAGGAACGAACGACAGCCCATAGGAACTTTGAAAGAACCTGTCAAATCAACAATCTTATCATAGGACAAGACGTCTGGATACATCCGCTTGGTTGCACACTCAAGAGCCAACTGCTTAATGTCGTAGTTGGGAGTCCCTTCTTCCAAGTTAAGGCCTCTTTTAAGCGTAAAGATGAGCTTAGGGAAGATGGCTGTACGATGCTCCGAACCAAGCCCCTTGATTCGGATGGTCAAGATAGTTTTTTGAATTTCCCGTTCGAAACGACTAGTTCCTAAACCAAAACCGAGCGAAGTAAAAGGTGTTTGTCCATTTGAAGTGAAGAGGGTGTTAATTTCATACTCAAGAGATTGCATGGCATCGTAGATGTCTTTTTGGGTTTTCTTCCATGCATAATCTTCTCGTTTATCAGGTAAAACCCACTCTTCCGCATCCTTGAGGTGTTTTTGATAATTCTTCTCTGCATAAGGAGCCAAGACTTCATCGATACGGTCAGCTGAACAGCCTCCATACTGGCTAGAAGCAACGTTGGCAATGATTTGGGAAATCTGAGCTGTCGCAGTCTGGATAGACTTGGGACTTTCTACTTCTGCATTTCCAATCTTAAAACCATTTTCCAACATACCTTTAAAATCAATCAAACAGCAGTTGGTCATAGGTGTATAGGGGCTGTAGTCCAAATCATGATAGTGGATATCCCCCTTTTGGTGGGCATTGGCTACGTGCTTAGGAAGCATTTGCAGTCCGATTGATTTCCCAACAATACCTGCTGTCAAATCACGTTGAGTGTTAAAGACATCACTGTCTTTATTAGCATTTTCATTGACAACGGCCTGATCTTTATTGAGAAGCTTATGGATACTAAAGTTAATATCTGTCGCTTTTGAGCGTTCAAAATCCCTTTGTGTCCGATAAGTAATATACTCCTCAGCCAGCGCATATTCTTTGGCTTCAAGGAGTTCATGTTCTACGATATTTTGAATTTCGTAAATCTTAACCCCCTGTGGAAAGCGACTATGAATTTCTGTGACAATTCGCTCGGTCAGAGCATTGAGGCGTTTTTCGACCAAGGGTGTCACATCCATAACCTTGTCAGCCGCCTTGTGGAGAGCCTTGTCAATCTTGTCCACATCAAATACAACACGTCTCCCATCTCGTTTTTCAACGAAGAGAGTTGGCAAAATTGTAATTTTTTCTTCTAGTGCAATCATATGCATGCTCTTTTCTAAAATGTTCTTTCTAAAAAGTATTATACCACTCTAAAAAGAAAAATCAATATCTTGTGGTAAAAATCCTAAAAATTTTAAAAATACACAAGATATTGATTTGACTATTTGATTTTATAGACTTTAAACTCTGAGTAATCAGTCTTTACTTGTTGGTAATTTTCTTTCAAGAGTGTCTCCGCCTCAGACCAGAGAGCCACCTTGTCGTTTACCACAATCACCTTAGGTTGGTTTTCTTTCAAGTCATTGATTAAACTAGTTTTATTCTCTTCTGTACTCGTGTAAAGAAGAGGTGATGGAAACATGGATCCAGCCAAACGCTGGCTTTCTTTATACATTTGAACATGTGAATCCCAAATATAGATTTGGTCACCATCACTCGTCTCTTGTTTGACTCTATCTACCACTTGATGTTGTTCTCTATAAGAAGCTGGATGCAAGACAAAACGAGCTACAAAAGGAATTGCAATCAGATAAACCACCACTAGGATAGGTAGGTAGAGATTTCCCTTCATGAATTTTTTCCATAAAGTTGGAACCTCCTCTCTTCTCCGACGACGAGCTCCTCTAGCTGAGTGTTTCCCACGAATACTGGTCATCAAAAGAAGGAGTAAAGACGGAAGGATTAGAATCAAACGCGAACCGTGAAGAGGTTCTTGAGAAAAAAGCAACAAGGCTAATACAAATAAGAAAGCAAAACTAGCTGGTACTGAAATAACATATAATCTTGATGCCTTTGATTGGAACAATCCTAGAAAAACAAGGAAGAGAGCTCCTAAACCAAAGGTCAACAAACCATAGAATACAACATTATCCATTAGTTGAGGATTCGTAAAGACCTGAAGGGAATCAATCGGATACAAAAGACTTCCTATAGCTTCTCCAAAACCACCTGAAGTAAGCACATAGTAGCCTACTGAGTAAAAGATGAGAGAAAAACCAAGTGCCGCTGCAAAAAACTGATAAACTCCATGGACAAAACGACCATGCCCAACATTAAAGACAAATAAACCAATCGTTACTACTACAGCAAAGAGAAGACTTGTAAGAGGCTCTATGAAAAATGATAGGCCCAAAAAGATCCCCAGATGTAGAAATCCCTTGTCATGATTAGGATTTGATAGATAAGCTGCTATAAATGAAAATCCTGCAAACAGGAATGGCAGAGCTAAGATAGTAGCATAACCTCCTCCAAAACCAAGACCAGACACCAAGATATAAAATATGGTTAGGAGTTGTTTGGCTTGTTCCCTTTGTCCCGTCAGATAGTCGGTTGAAGAAAAGAGGAAATAACCTCCTCCTAAGAGGGCTAGCCATTCTACCAAGGCAAAAAGGATGCCTCCTTGGGTAATATAAAGTAGTAAGTAATAAAGAAGACCTTGACTTGCATAATAGCTACTGTAAAGCTGTCCTCCCTGATGTAAAGCCCACCCTATATACAAATCCTGCGCCTGAGAGGGACCTACCATATCTAAAAGTAAAGGTATCACCACAGAAAAAACCGTTGCAATCGTACTTCCAATGATGAGTCTGAAAAACGGGAAAGCTACCTGTTCTTCTTTTTCTACATGAGATTCAAGGTTCCTATCCAGTCTATTTTCAATTTCATTACTCTGTATCGTTTCGGATACTTCTTCGATTCTGCCATATACAGCCATATCGTTTCTCCTATTCAATTTATCTGTCTTAGTATATCAAAAAGACCTAAAATTGTCAGCTTGCGATGGCTGTTTGAGCGATTTTTTGCATAGTTTCACAAAGGTTTCAATTTCCCGAAATCGGTGTAAATGCGTCTGTTTAAATGACATGATATAATCCAATTCTTTCTGAGTCAGCATCGTTCCTCCTATATCTTCTTATTCGTAAAAGGCAAGAAAAATAGGACTGGGTTGTATCCTAAGTCCTAGATTTCTTATAAGATAGGGGCGAATAACTGGGCAATTTCCTTAATCAATTTCTGATACCAGCTATTTTTTATCGTATGAGGGAAAATTTCTTGAGATACTGAAAAAATCTCCTGAAAGTCTTTTTGAATCTCTGTGATTGATGCCGTTTTATATAGCAAAACTGCATCTTCATAGTGATGAAGTAAACTTCTATAATCTAAATTAATCGTTCCAACTACAGCAAAGTCCTTATCCACTAAGATTTGTTTACTATGGATGAAGCCTGGACTATACTCAAAAATCCTTACTCCTGCTGACAACAAATCCGGATAGGCCCCTCTTGTAATGAGTTGGATTAATTTTTTATCTGGAATGAAAGGAGTCACGATGCGAACATCAACACCCCTCATGGCCGCGTTTTTAATACTCTCAGTTAAATCATAGTCAATAATCAAATAGGGTGTTGTGATATAGACTGAGTCAGTAGCCTGATTAATCAAACTTTGATAGACTTTTTTCCCTACCTGAGTACGGAAGATGGGCTTGGGACCACTACCATAGGGAATACAGAGCCCTTGGCTAGAACGAGGCTGGTTTTCCAAGTGATACTGGTCAAAATCACTGATTTCCCCACGATTGATGTACCAAGTCATCAAAAAGAGACGGGTTAGAGCCTTGACACCAGGGCCATCTATGCGAATCCCACTATCCTTCCAATAACCAAAGCGTTCTACATGGTTGATATACTCATCGGCTAAGTTAATGCCTCCTGTATAAGCTACCTGACCATCTATAACAAGGATTTTACGATGGTCTCGATTATTATAAGCTACCGTCAAACGAGGAATCACCTTGTTAAACTTATGGGCTTCAATTCCTCGACTACGAAGCTGAACAGTATAGTCTCCAGGTAAAGTCGCCATACAACCGATATCATCATAGAGCATCTTGACCTCTACACCCTGAGCTGCCTTTTGCTCTAGTATATCTAGTATGCTATTCCACATCAGACCTTCTTCGACAATATAGTACTCTAGAAAGATAAATTTCTCAGCTTTCTTGAGGTCTTCCAACATATGTTGCCACATGCTTTCACCCGAAGAAAAGAATTGTGAATCTGTTCGATCATAGACATCGGCATTGCTATCCATACTTAGCAAAGATTTGATAACTCCGTAAGCCGCCTTATCATCTTCCTTCAATTTCTGGCGGAGAGCTTTACTGTTATCCTCCCGAAAATGCATGGAACCAAGTTTGTCCAACTGCTTGATTTCTTTTTTGGACAATCGCCTTTCACCAAACATCAGATAGAGCAAGGGCCCGATGACAGGAACAAAAGTTACCACTAACCACATTACTTTACTTTCAGGCGCCATTGAGCGATTGACAATTGCGACAATAGTCGCCATACTCATAAAAATTAAGACAATTACCCATAGAATAGGGGCCATGCGCCCTAAATAGAGAAAGAGACCAAAAACAAGACAAAGTTCAAGTAGCATAATCGAAAGACTAAAGCCATACTTGGACATCAATAATTGAAATTTTCTATATTTCATACATCCCCTTTCTTTTAACCTTCCCCCTAACCACCTAATTAATAGATGTTTCCACTAGTATACATCAGTTCATAGCTAGATGGCAACAATTTACTCTTGCTAAAGTTTCAACCATTATGCTCTCATATACGTATTACAGTTTGAGAGCCAACATATTGACCGTCATACCGGCTGCAGTTCCCATAAGATAGATGACATCTCCCTCCTTAACAAGCCCTTGTTCTAATGAATAAGCCAAGCCAAACGGTACAGATACTGACACCATATTTCCATAATCAGTGACAAGATTGAGATATTGTTCCTCCGCAACACCTAGTTTTTCCATAACTAAAGGAAGGGCACGACTTGCTTGATGGGGAATAATATAGTCCACATCTGACAATGCTAGCTGCGTTTTTTCTTGAAACTCTTCAAACATGACTGGAATTTTACGAGCAGATAAGAGGAGAATTTTCTTACCTTTCATATCAAACATATAGTTGGTCTTAGTCGCTTCAGAGTACTCTTTTGGTTGAAAAGAAGTCAGACCTCCACGAATCTCCGTATCGTGTGCTCCTTCTGACCAAGTACGTTGGAGACTAGCAATGACCCCTTTTTCCTGATGGCTTTTTTGGAAAATAAAGGCTGCCGCCCCATCACTAAAGAGTTCAAAACTTTCTTTTTGCTTAGGATTGAGCCCTAAACTACCAACCTCACTAGACACAATTAAGACACGATTGTATTCGCCTGCCTCGATCAAGTGGGACATAGTCGATAAAGCAGAAATAAAGCTGGTACAGGTCGTATTGATATCCATAGCTGGGATTGAGAGTCCTTTTGCCACGCGCTCATGAATCAAGGCAGCCGTACAAGGAATAGGCTGAACACCAACTGCACTAGCTGATACAAGGCAATCGATATCTTTAATATCTAAGTTTGCATATTCGAGTGCTCTCTGAATTGCTACCTCTGCTAAATCTAACTGCGTTTCTTCATTTTCAACTACACGATAACGCGTCTGGTCTTTGAATTGGACGGTATGCTTTGGAAGGCAAACGCCATATCCTGCAATTTCTATATGTCTTTTTACTTCTGTCATTGTCTTTTATCCTTTCATAAACGTTGGATTCGTTTGAGTTTATGGCTAGTATCCCAGTGATAATCTGAAAATTGAATTTCGGGAACTATAAACTGCTTTTGCTGGGCCAGGAGTTGAAACTGTACTAAAATAGCTGTCTCCATGCTCTCATCTCGTTGGTTTAGACAAACTTCCACTAACTTCTCAGAATATTGTTTGACTTGGTAATCTCCTATATTCTCCACAAAGAGGATGCAACGTCTGATAAAGTCTGGATAGATGGTCACCTGTCCCCCATCCAGTCCATCGAAATAGAAGATGTCGTCAGAGCGTCCTTCGACCTTGTCAATTCGTGTATAGCAGGAGCCACACGGACAAGGCTTTGGATTCTCAACCAAGATATCATTGAGCTGGTAGCGATAAACAGGCTGACTACTTCGTTTAAAGTCCGTAATCACTGGATAAAAACGGCGGTCATCCAGATACTGCTTTTCCACAAAGATAATGTCTTCGTTGAGATGTAGATTGCCAGCTGTGCAAGTGCAAGCTAGGAAACCTTCGGTTGCCTGATAAACTTGGTCAATAATGGATAGAGAAAAGGCTTCTGCGATGAGTTCCCTATCATTATCTTCCAAGATTTCTGCCACCGAAACGATTTTTTGTGGGTGGATAGCTAACTCTCCAGCCTTGAGACGCTTGCTCAATTCAATCAACATAGAGGCTGGTGCCACAACAATCGTCGGCTGGTAGGTATTCAGCCGCTCAATATGGACATCTGTAGGTTTAAAAATATCAAAATACTCCAAACGAATAAGTGCCGTATTGATGGTCTGATAGAGTTCATTATCAGCTCTCAGGAAAAAGGCGATTCGGTGTCCAAAAAGCTGGCCCTTGGGTAACATCTTAGCTAAGATAGCTGCTGCCCACATACTTCGCTCTTTCTCCGTTGTGATAAAAAGCCCCCGATGTCCAGATGTCCCTGAAGACAGTCCGACTGCCACATCGCCTTTGAGTTCAGTGAAATCACGAGTCTTTTCACTTTCAATAGCCAAGGCCAAGGCTTCATCCCGATCTACTCCTTGGGTGTTGAGCTCGTTGAAATGCTCCATCATAAAAGCCTTGTTCATATGGTCAAAGTCGCTAGGAACCCCATTTTTAAAGTAGGGCGACTCTCGCTTTAAAAAGTTCATATAATTAGCTAATTGCTTTTTCTGATAGTTCTCTACAGCTTCTCGAGATTTGAAGTTGTGAAGCCAGCGAGTTTGGACAAAGGTTTTAAGAAAGGTTCCTTTTTTCATATATGATACGTTCTATCCTTTCTACAGGGTCATGGCTAACAACTACTTCAATACCATCTCTCAAGACCTCCTCCAAAAACTCTGTCCCCTTGATATAGTCTGCCTTATTGTCCTGAACCAAGGAAGGAATCAGGAGCATCTGCTTGGTGTAAGGCAAAAGGTCAATTCCCCAACAGAGATCTGCTGCGATGAGGAGATTAAAGTCTGGAAGGTACAGACAAGCTTGCCCCCTTGCATGCCCATCAACAGAAGCTACTAGAATACTTCCATCTCCAAAAAGGTCACTAGTCGGACGATAGGGAAAGGTTGAATCTTGCTGGTCAGCTCTGATAATGGTTAGATTTTTTTCAAAAGAAGCTGGCAAAAATTCCTTGAAAATCAAGTCTTTCAGTGTCGGTTTCTTGTAAACATCATACACTTCCTGAGTCAAGATAAAAGTTGCATGAGGGAAGAAGCTAGCCCCTCCCAAATGATCTGGATGCAGGTGAGATAGGATGATATAATTAATTTCTTCTGGTTTAATTCCCTTAGCTTTCAGCAAATATGAAATCTGGTCCTTCTCCGTCATTTGAACAGGTGTTCCCAAACGATAGAAACCATAACGAATCTGAGTCTTAATATCGTAATGGTAGCCCGTATCATAGAGGAGGTATCCCTTCTCCCTATGTTTGATAAGAAAAACCCCGGCTGGAAAGGTCATCTTTTTATTCTTGATTCCCTTAAATAGCAAACCAGTATAACTCGTGCAATATCCTGCTGGGAAATAATCAATGCTTTCTATAATCTTTGACATACTGTTCAATCCCTTCCGAAATACTGATTTGAGGGCGATAGCCCAAGTCTCGCTCCGCCTTACTAATGTCCAGCGTCTGGCTATACCTCAGCAAGCAATATGTATAGCGTGTCAGAGCCGGCTCACCTTTGAGTTTCAAGATATTATACAGAAACTCTAAACTACTTGCAATAACTGAAAGAAGAGGAGCCGGCACTTTTCTGTATGTTATCGGATAGCCAAGCCCTCTCAAGGTTTCTTCTATCAGATCCTTAAAGGCTCTTGGTTCCCCGTTGGTAATATTATAGACTTCGCCACTAGCTTGAGGAGCCTCTAGAGCCAAGCGAATGGCCAGAGCGACATTTTCCACACAGGTCATGTCCATCAGCTGACGGCCATCCCCTATCAAGGGAATACCAATCTTCTGACTGAGTTCAAGAACCCGAGGTAAAATACTGGTATCCCCAATCCCAAAAAGCCCACGTGGTCGTAAGATAATACTCGGAACATCGGGATAATCCTTAAACAGCTTCTCCGAAGCTAGTTTACTACGAATATAGTTGTTCAGATTATTTTCCTGAGGCGCATCGCTTTCTTTGATAGCTATCTGGTCTCGAGGCGCAGCATATATGCTAGGCGAGGACACATAAACCAAACGCTGAATACCATCCTCTCGACAAGCATCCAGAACATACTTGGTCCCTAAGACATTTGTCTGGTAGAAATCTTCCCAAGGTCCCCAGACGGTAGAAAGAGCTCCAGCATGCACAACCATATCCATACCCTGACAAGCCTGAGTCAGATCCTCTTGCTTGGTAAAATCTCCCTGGATAAATGCCACAGAGGAGTTCTCTAAAGACTGACCAACCTTGCGATTACGTCCAAAAGCTCGTACCTGGTAGCCATGCTGACTAAGCTCTTCAACAACATACTTACCTAGAAAACCCGTAGCACCTGTTACCAATACTTTCTTCATATTTTATTTCTCCTTATCCCCCAAGAGTCGATATATTTCATTCTTGAGGATTTCTGTTGGCTGGTAGTCTTGAGCTACACGACTGAGTTTGTTCAAGTCTGACCAGCCATCTCTAGCCAATAGCTCATCAAAAGCGCGTCCAATCGCTTCCGTGTCCTCTCGTTTAGCAGTCAGGGCAATCCCTGCCTCTAGCCCGCGAACCGCATAGTCATACTGATCATAGTCATGAGGGAGAATTAAGGCAGGCTTGCCATAGATAATACATTGGTAAAAAATACCCGCACCTCCGTGATGAATCACATAGTCCATCTGGGGAATGTATTCCTTATAGGGAAGATAGGATACTACAGAAACATTGTCCATGAGCTCCTCACATTGGAAGTCTTGTCCACCAAACCCCAGAGTCACAAAAAAGTAACAGTCAGGATGGGCTTTTGCCAATTGTTGGGTCTGGTAGAGGAGGTTATCTTTAGCCCACGCTAGCTGAGTTCCACAGGATACGAGGACTTTTTTATAACTTGCATAGGGAGACAAATCGAGAGGATAATTCTCTGCTCTCTCGATCGAAGAGCCAAAAGGCCCCACCCAAAGGTAATGCTCTGGAAAACCACTTTTCAGCTCCAACTCTTTCATCCCAATTCCCAAGATGGAATAGGGTGAATAAATAGTTTCCTGATTTTTTTGATTGTAGAGCTTAAAATCGTAACGTTTCAAGCGTTCTCTCAATAAAAAGGTTACGATTCGTTTTCCTAAACGAGTCCCTTTTCTTCCTAGCCATTGCTGGGCAAACTGAAAAGGATTCTTTGGACTGCCCATTCCTCCAAAGAAACAAGGCGGTCCATCTGTCGTTTCAATGGCAAACTGTGTCGCCATGGTTGTTATCCAAGGAATTCCCAACTGTTCCGCCACTAGTCCTCCAGAGAGGGTTATAAAATCCGCAATAACAATATCTGGTCGATTTTTCTCCCATTCTTGTATTAGTTGGTCTGACACTACATTGATCAAATCCAGACTAGCTGACAACTGCCGATAAGCAGAAATAAGATTTAGCCGCCCTTCATTGTTGGCTACACGCTCAAACTCATCTACAAAATTTTCTAAAATAGGAAGTACCTGGAATCCCATCTCCTCTGCGACAGCTTTTCGTTGCGGTCCTGTGAATAATCGAATATCATACAAAGGATCCTTCAACAAAGGTGCGAGTAAATTCAGGGCTGGGAAGAGATGTCCACTTAAAGGGAGTACTACCACGTCGATTTTGATTCTCTTCATAAATCTAGCATAACAAATTTTTTTAAAAAGAACTACTCAAAAAGAGTACCACTCCTAAAAGTGGAACTTATATTTAAGGAAAAGGAATGAATCTTGTATGAGACCCATTCCTTTATGTTTATAATCTATCTAACTTTTATCGAGTAATACATCAAATATCTTTCATCTTATCGGAATTTTTGATAAATAAGCTTTACTTAGATAAAACAATGCGATCAGACGCTTCTCTATCCATATCGTCAATAATCATCTGATTTCCATTAATTGTATAAATCTTGGCATCATCCCCAATAATCATGCGTTGATTGGCGGCATCGAAGCTAACCTGCTTGATTTCTTGATCTCCGTCAGTTTCTACCTGTGTCCATGTACCAGTTGTTCCAGTTACCACTAAAGTGATACGGTCTCCTTCGTCCTGACCGGTATAAGTTCCATCAATATTGGTTGGTTGAGCTGTAACTGTATTTTGTGGAGAACTTGTTGCTGTCTGGTTTGAATTTTCTGCTGAAGATGAAGCAGCAGGTTGTGATTGCTGAGTTTGTTGAGTTTGCGATTGAGCTGCTGGTTGTTGAACTTGTTGAGCTCTTTGTGAACAAGCTACTAGGAGACTAAGACTTGCTAGAGAAGCAAGAGAAAGTGTGAATCTTTTTAATTTCATGATGAATTTCCTTTCTGCTACCAATTTAGAGAATGTTTCTTCTAACTGGTAGTTCCACTAGTATAACAAGTTCAAAAAAGGAGGTCAATTCATCTGCTCATGGGCCAGCAAGTAGCCCCGTACTTCTGAGATAAAATAGAGAGACCCTGTAATGAATAACAAGTCTTGAGTATCTGCTCTTGCTTCAAAATTGCTAATAAATTCGCGATAAGAAGGAATTACATCGTAACCTGTTATATCTGTCTCATCTAAAGAACCCTGATAATCAAAGCCAGTTACCTTGAGTTCCACCTGAGGCAAATTTTCAGTCAGATAAGCCAACATCCCTTGATAATCCTTACGTTTCAAGGCTCCAAATAGGATTTGAGGACGATAACCTTCCTGCTCTTTTTCTTTGATAAATTCAATCAAGCGATTCAAGGCAGGGAGGTTATGAGCACCGTCCAAATAAATCTGAGAACGAATACGCTCCAAACGACCAGCCCAATGGGTCTTCTCCAAAGCCTGTCTTACAGCCTGCTCATCAATAGATTCCTTTCCTTCTCTCATAAAGAGAAGAAAAGTTTGCAACGCCAAAGCCGCATTCTCCTGCTGATAGGCTCCTTCCAAGCCTATTTTCAGCTGTGAAATATTTAGTAAAGAACTTGAAAAATCACCATTCAGCATTGAAAAATCCTGACCTGCCTGATAAAGGGCAACAGCTAAAGAGTCTGCTTTTTTCTGACAAACAAGCCTAGCTTCTGAAGGCAACTCAGCAATCACTGCCTTTTTACCAGCCTTAAAAATACCAGCTTTCTGCTCTGCAATTGCTACTATACTGTCACCCAGAGTCTCCTGATGGTCAAGCCCGATGGAGGTTATGACAGCAAGCTCTCCAGTTACCACATTAGTCGTGTCAAGTAAGCCGCCAATTCCCACTTCTAATAAAACCAAATCCACCTCTCGCTCTCTAAAATAAAGAAAAGCAATCAAGGTCAGCAATTCAAAAAAGGACAACTGGTCATGAGTTTGCAGAAGCGATTTCTCCATCTCCTTGACCTGATTAGCCAAACGGATAAAGTCTGCGTCTGCTATAGGTTGTCCATTAATGCAGATTCGGTCATTGATGGAGATGATATGAGGGGAGGTAAAGGTCGCAACTTTTTTGCCATGCCCCATAAATAACTCCCTCATAAAAGCAATGGTAGATCCTTTCCCATTAGTCCCAGTGACGTGGATAATAGGATAAGACTTCTCAGGATTCCCCAACAAATCCACCGCTTGTTGCATTCGGCTCAAACCTGATCGAAAATTCAAACCAATCCGACTGTGAAGCCATTCTTCTACTTCAAACATATATATCTCCTTGACAAAAGTCCAATCAATTACCACATCAAAGCATGATGACTAATAAAAACAAGGCCAGGATTTTCTTCCCGACCTCTAACCTGGTTAGCTAATAACTAGCTACTATGAATATTAACTTGGGCTAAAAACATCCACTGGATGTTCCAACTCTTCCCAATTTCTGGGAGTTGGGGTGATACAGTCTCCCAGACGTTCCTGCGTTTCTAATTTCTGGCGCAGGGCTAAACACGTCCCCCGGATGTTCCAACTCTTCTAATTTCTAGGAGTTGGGGTGATACAGTCTCCCAGACTGTATCACTCCTCCATAAAGCTGTTGAAGACTTCTTCAATCATGTTCCATTCGTCTTCTGAGTCTTCTGGGATTGGTTGCAATTCGCCTTCTGTTCCATCTTCGTTTTCGATGAATGAGTAAGCTTGGATTTCAACTTGTCCGTCTTCGTCTTCTTCTGCGTTAACTGGTACTAGAAGAACATAGTTTTTACCAAATTCTTCTTTTCCGTCAATGGTCAAAAGGATTTCAAACAAGGTTTCATTTCCTTGCTCATCTACTAGTGTGATTAATTCACGTTCTTCGTGGTCGTGGTTATGATCGTGTGACATAGCCTCTCCTTTGTATTAAAATTTTCTATCTAAATAATTTTGTAAAATCAGCTGAGCAGCTAACTTATCAATAACTTTCTTACGCTTATTACGGCTAATATCTGCTTGTTCAATCAACATGCGCTCTGCGGCAACTGTTGTCAAGCGTTCATCTTGATAGTCTACTGGTAAACCAAAAAGCTCTTCTAACTTTGCTCCGTAGGCTTGACTAGCTTCCACGCGCGGTCCGCTTGTATTGTTCATGTTTTTAGGCAAGCCCACTACAAATCGTTCCACCTTGTAAGTATCAACCAACTCTTTAACGCGGTCAAAACCAAATTGGCCTTGTTCCTCATTGATTTGGATGATTTCAAGTCCTTGAGCTGTAAAACCGAGCGGATCGCTAATGGCCACCCCTACCGTTTTTGAACCGACGTCCAATCCCATAATTCTCATAGATTATAGATCGACTCCTTGTCCTTTTAGGTAGTAACGAACCAATTCCTCAACGATTTCATCACGCTCATACTTACGGATTTGATTTCGTGCATTATTATAACGAGGAACGTAGGCAGGGTCTCCACTCAATACGTAACCTACGATTTGGTTGATTGGGTTGTAGCCCTTATCGTTCAACGAAGCATAAACATCAGTCAGAGTTTCGCTAATTTCTTTTTTATTGGAATCGTCCAATTTAAAACGTACTGTTTCTTCAGTAAATCCCATTCTAACACCCTCTTTCCTTAGAATACTACCATTATAGCATAATTCCTTACGTTCTACAATTCAGGCAGTCTATTTATTTGGATTTTCTACTGTTCTGTCGCACCGTTTGCCAATCTGTCTGCTACATATTGACTCGGTTCATTTTTCAAAAGATTTTCCAAGCCAATATTCTTTAGATATTCAACCTGTGAAGCTTTTTTGATATCTAAAACCTGAAAATCATAAGTAGTTGTTGTTTGAATTTCTGTTTTACTTAGTAGCTTCGTCTCAAGTGTAAAACCTGGCAACTTGCGTGCTTCCTGAATCGAGGTATCTTTACCTTCAGCTTCAATGAGGGCTTTTTGAGTAGCCTCTACACCATGCTCAGTTACAAAAGTCTTCAATTCATCGGTAACTGGTCTTTTTTGAATAATAGTCAAACTTAAAAATTGTTTTCCTTTATATGTGACCGTTTGAATCTGCTGGCTGCCATCATCTGACTTTGGCAAGACCAAAGTCTTGGTCACAACTGTATTCTTCTCGGCATTCTCTAGGACAGGTAACGTTGACTGTAACGTCTTAGATTCACTACTAGAGGACGCAGTTGTCGCTTTTTTTTGCCCACATCCAGCAAGCAGGAAAAGTAGTGCAAAACTTGTAATTAGTATTTTTTTCATAATTCCTCACATCATTTTTGAATTAAAAGAGCAAACAAGGCTAGGAAGCACTCCCAGCCTTGATGTTTATAGAGCTGCACGCAAACGTGCTTCTGCATTTTCTACATTACGGACAGAGCGTGGTAGGAAGGCACGAATATCGTCTTCCTTATAGCCAACTTGCAGGCGTTTTTCATCTACAAGGATTGGGCTCTTTAAAATTCTCGGTGTTTCCATAATCAGATTGAGAACTTCGTTGACACTCAAATCTTCAATATCCACTCCAAGGGCTTTGGCATAGCGATTTTTAGACGAAACGATGCTGGCTATTCCGTTATCTGTTTTGGTTAGAATATCCAGTAATTCTTCTCTCGTAATTCCTTCTTTACCAAGGTTTTGTTCTTTATAACTTAACTGGTGGGCATTGAGCCAGGTTTTTGCTTTTTTACAGCTAGTACAACTTGAGACTGTATAAATTTTAATCATGTACCTACCCCTTTCGCTACATGTTACTATCAGTTTAGTCTATTATACCATAAAAAACATCCGACTTGCGACCTATTTTTAAATTTTTTTGACTTTTTTCGTTATTTTCGTACTTTTTTCTTGACAAAATGAAATTTACAGCCATTCTTTATATTTCTTGATATAGATTTTTTTCACAATTGTCACGCTAATCATGTACAAAATGATGATGAAAAGCAAAAAGATGAAATAGATCGGCTTCAAAGGAGTTAGATGAAGAAGGCTAGCTAGTGGACTGTAGGGAAGGAAGGTCACAAAGGCTGCAGCCAATAAGGTTGTCACAAGGACTAGCCAAGCTGGACGACTTTGTAAAAAAGGAATTTTGGCTGAACGCAACATATGGATAACCATAGTCTGCGACCACATGGACTCGATAAACCAACCTGTCTGAAACAAGACAATAAATCCTACGGCAGACTCCGCTCCATGGACATAAGCTTGACCTGTTGTCATGGGTACAATGATAAAATAGAGCAAAATAAAGGTCAAAATATCAAAGGCAGAAGAGATAGGTCCCATCCAAATCATGAAACGTGTGATGGACTTAGCTTCCCAGGTATGCGGATTTATCAAAAAATCTTTATCCACCTTGTCAAAAGGCAAGGCAATACAAGACAAATCATAGACTAGATTTAGGATAATTAAATGGACTGGAGCCATCGGTAAAAATGGTAAAAAGATTCCAGAAACCAAAAGGGATAAGATATTCCCAAAATTAGAACTCACTGTCATTTTGATATATTTGGTCATATTGGCATAGACCTTACGACCTTCAACAAGTCCTTTTTCCAGCACCATGAGATCCTTATCAAGTAGGATAACATCAGCTGTTTCTTTGGCAATATCTACTGCTGTATCAACAGAAATCCCCACATCTGCAACTTTCATAGAAGGAGCATCATTGATCCCATCTCCCATATAGCCAACAGCATGACCATTAGCCTTAAATTGCAAAATAATTCGTGCTTTTTGGTCAGGAGAAAGTTTGGCAAAGACGGTTACCTCCTCTACGGCTTGGGCCAATTCTTGATCACTCATCTGATCAATTTCAGATCCTAACAACATCTGATTGATATCCAAACCAACCTTTTCACAGACTGCTTGGGTAACTTTTTCGTTGTCTCCCGTCAAAATCTTTGTTTGAACCCCATGCTCTAACAGAGCCTTAATTGCTGGTGCTGCAGATGGTTTAGGAGGATCTAGGAAGGCTAAATAACCAGTTAGAATCATATCCCCTTCATCATCAACTGTATAGGTATGACCTTCCCTCAAACCTGACTTATAGGCCACTCCTAAGACACGCAAACCTTGTTGATTTAGTTGTCTGACTTCTGCTAAAATTTCTTCTCTAATAACATCTGTCAAAGGAGTAATCACTCCTTGGTATTCCGCATAACTGGAAATCGTCAACATTTCCTCTAGGGCACCCTTGGTTACCAAACTAACAACTTCGTGTTCATCCTTAACGATAACACTCATCCGTCTACGTTCAAAATCAAAGGGAAGCTCATCTATTTTTTGAAAAGTTTGAGCCAGATTTTGCAAGAGGGCGTGTTCTTTGGCTTCCTTTTCAGTCCGTTTGATGATGGCTCTGTCCATCAAATTTTTCAAGCCCGTTTGAAAATAAGAATTGAGATAAGCTCGTCTCAAGACGGTCAAATCCAAGCGTCCGTGGATATCCAAGGGATATTCAAGGACAATTTCGTCTTGGGTTAGAGTTCCTGTCTTATCTGTACACAAAATATCAATCGCCCCTAAGTCCTGTATGGCATTGAGTTTCTTGATAACCACTTTTTCCTTGGCCATAATGATGGAGCCTTTTGCTAGACTGGCCGTGATAATCATAGGAAGCATCTCAGGTGTCAAGCCAACACCAACACTCAAAGCAAATACGCCAGCTTCCAACCAGTCGCCATCTGTTAAACCATTGGACAAGAAAACGATGGGCACCATGACCAGCATCAAACGAATCAAGAGCCACGAAATACTATTCATTTCTCGCTCAAACGAAGTAGGCTCGTCATAGGTGTTCAAAGTCTGCTCAATGGCCCCCATCATGGTAGCATCACCAACCGCCAAAACCACGGCCTTAGCACTACCAGACAAGACATTGGTTCCCATAAAGGCGAGCGCTTCTGCTTCCAGCAGACTATCAGATTGTTGAACTGTTGCCTTGGTCAAGGCCAATTTTTCAACCGATTCACTTTCACCTGTCAAGCCCGACTGTTGTACAAAGAAATCGCGCGACTCAAATAAAAGAAGATCTGCTGGAATCATGTCTCCAGCGCTTAATTTAACCACGTCACCTACTACCAAATCATCGATAGGTACTTCTTGAACTTCTCCTTGACGAATGACAGTCGCTGTGTTAATAATCATTTTTGAAAGATTGGTCGCAGCCTTATCACTACGGAGTTCTTGGACAAAGCGTATGCCACCAGAAATGAGGACTAGGACAACGATGATAATGGAAGTCGTCGGATCCTCTTGACCTGATTTTGCCAACCAGACATTGGTCACCAAGGAAATCACGGCGATGACCAGCAAGATGATTGTAAAAGGATTGATAATGGATTCGTAAATCTTTTTGAGGATACTGTCTTCTTGACCCTTTGTGATGGTATTTTCGCCATATAGGTCACGATTTTTCTCCACCTGCTCCTCAGTCAATCCTGTTAGACTTGTCTTATAAAAAGATAGAGTTTCGTTTAAAGATGTATGAATAGCTGTTGCTAATCTTTCTTTTGTAGTTTTCATTGGTTTCTCCTATCTGTATGAATGATGTGTTTCATACACAGAGACCAATCACTTTATAAGGGCAGAACGACACAAATCAGCGATTGGCTGTGTATGCGCGGTTCCGGATGGTCGTCAATTTGCATCGTCTGTCTCCTTTCTTTGTTTTAAACAGTAGAAAATCCTACCATAAAATGGCAGGATTAAAAAACTAATTATCTGTTTTTCGTTCAAGCTTTAACTCCATAGGGCAATGAAATGAGCTTAGTCTTGGCCTTCGCGACCAGGACTGTTGACCAACGAGTAGTGTCTCCACTGCTTTGCGGTAGTCATCCGTATCCCTATGGTAGCCTCACCTACCGTTTTCATTTTTCAGTATAAACCTTTAAAATTTAAAAGTCAATCATTTGAGTTGTTTAACTCTTAAATGACTATCAACTCTTTTGGAGCTAGGGTCAACAATTCACAACCTGTTTCTGTAATCAAGATATCATCCTCGATACGAACACCATATTTACCTTCAATATAAATACCTGGCTCGTCTGTCAAGGCCATACCTGCCTTAATAGTTTCTGTAGAAGTCTGGCTAAAGTAAGGCTCTTCATGAATATCCAGTCCAATACCGTGTCCGATACCGTGAGTAAAGTAGTCGCCATAGCCTGCTTCGATGATAATATCACGAGGAATTTTGTCAAAGTCACGGAAACCTAATCCTGCCTTAGCCTGGTCAATCAAGGTCTGGTTGGCTTTCAGAACTGTATTGTAAATCTCTGCCTGCTCGTCGCTGACATGCCCCAGATAGATAGTCCGGGTCATATCGCTGACATAGTGGTCATAAAGGCAACCGAAGTCCATGGTAATAGCTTCTCCCAACTCAACTGGTTTGTGCATAGGATGGGCATGGGGTTTGGAAGAGTTGATTCCACTAGCTAGAATCGTATCAAAAGACAAGCCAGATGCTCCCAACTCACGCATGCGGAAGTCAAGGAAGTTGGCAATCTCAATTTCAGTCTTTCCTGGCTTAATAAAGTCAAGCGCATCGCGGAAAGCTTGGTCTGAGATAGAACAAGCTTTGCGAATAGCTGCAATCTCCGCTTCATCCTTAATCATACGAAGGCCTTCAACAAACTGAGTTTGTGGAAGCAAGTCAATTCCTTCAAAGGCTGCCTGCATACGGTGGTAATAAGATACTGAAATCTCATCCTCAAAACCGATTCGAGACAAGCCCATATCCTTAACAATGCCTGCAATGACAGCCAATTCATCACGATCAGCCACAATCTCAAACCCACTGGTTTCTTGCTTAGCTGCAATGATATAGCGAGAGTCTGTCACCAAGACCTGACGATCACGACTGATGAAGACTGTTCCGTTTGAGCCCCAAAAACCAGTCAAATAATAGACGTTTTTAAGATTGTTGATGATAATTCCATCTAGTTCTTTTTCTTGCATTTTAGCGAGAAATGCTTGTACACGTTTATTCATGATGTAACTTTCCTTTCAAATACTGTCCTGTGTAGCTGGCTTCATTGGCCGCTACTTCTTCTGGAGTTCCTGTTGCGATGATGGTTCCACCACCGACACCGCCCTCAGGTCCCAAGTCAATAATATGGTCTGCTGTCTTGATAACGTCTAAATTGTGTTCAATAACGAGGACTGTATTGCCATCGTCGACAAAGCGAGCCAAGACTTTAAGTAAGCGAGCGATGTCCTCAGTATGCAGCCCTGTCGTCGGCTCGTCCAGAATGTAGAAAGATTTTCCTGTCGATCGTTTGTGAAGTTCACTAGCCAGTTTCATACGCTGGGCTTCTCCTCCAGAAAGTGTGGTAGCTGGTTGCCCTAGCGTCACATAGCCTAGCCCTACATCCTTGATGGTCTGAAGTTTGCGTTGAATCTTTGGAATGTGTTGGAAGAATTCTACCGCATCGTTGACGGTCATATCCAAGACCTGCGAGATATTCTTTTCCTTGTAGTGAACTTCTAGGGTTTCACTATTGTAGCGGGTTCCGTGGCAGACCTCACAAGCCACGTAAACATCTGGCAAGAAGTGCATCTCAATCTTGATAATTCCATCACCTGAGCAGGCTTCACAACGACCACCCTTGACGTTGAAACTGAAACGACCCTTCTTGTAGCCTCGAATCTTGGCTTCATTTGTTTGAGCAAAGAGGTCACGTATATCGTCAAAAACTCCTGTATAGGTAGCTGGGTTGGACCTCGGCGTTCGTCCGATCGGGCTCTGGTCAATGTCAATCAATCGATCTACATGCTCAATCCCTGTAATAGTCTTAAATTTACCAGGTTTGTCTGAATTACGGTTGAGCTTCTGGGCAATGGCTTTTTTGAGGATACTATTGATTAGGGTAGATTTACCTGAACCTGATACCCCTGTCACTGCGATGAATTTTCCTAGTGGGAAGCGAGCTGTGACATTTTGCAGGTTGTTCTCACGCGCACCTGTCACCTCGATAAAACGGCCATTTCCGGTACGGCGCTCTTCTGGCACTGGAATGGCACGTTTGCCTGACAAGTACTGGCCTGTGATAGACTTACTATTACGAGCTACCTGTTTGGGCGTACCTGCCGCAATAATCTCCCCACCAAAAACACCTGCACCAGGACCAACGTCAATCAGATAATCAGCCTCACGCATGGTATCTTCGTCATGTTCCACCACGATAAGAGTATTGCCCAAGTCACGCATCTTTTTCAGGCTGGCAATCAGGCGGTCATTATCCCTCTGGTGAAGACCGATTGACGGCTCGTCTAGAATATAAAGAACACCTGATAGGTTAGAACCAATCTGGGTCGCCAAGCGAATACGCTGACTTTCCCCACCTGAAAGAGTTCCTGCCGAACGTGACAGGGTCAGATAGTTAAGACCCACGTTATTAAGGAAAGTCAAACGGTCCTTGATTTCCTTGAGAATGGGCCGAGCAATGATGGCTTCATTTTCAGAAAGAGTCAACTGACTGACTAATTCCAAGTGATCTGCGATAGACAGGTCTGAAATTTCTCCGATATGTAGCCCGTTCTCGCCACCCACACGGACAGACAAGGCCTGGTCATTGAGACGATAGCCGTGACAGGTTCCGCAAGTCAGCTCATTCATGTAGAGGCGCATCTGGGTGCGGGTGTAATCGCTGTTTGTCTCGTGATAGCGACGCTTGATATTATTGACAATTCCCTCAAAAGGAATGTCAATATCGCGCACACCACCAAATTCATTCTCATAGTGGAAATGGAATTCCTTGCCATCTGACCCATAGAGAATCAAGTTCGTATCCTCTTCTGACAAGTCCTCAAAAGGCTTATCCATATCCACTCCAAAGGCTGTCATAGCCTGCTCTAGCATATTTGGATAGTAGTTGGATGAGATAGGATTCCAAGGTGCTAGCGCCCCCTCACGTAAGGTTTTGCTGGCATCTGGTACTACCAAATCAGTATCCACCTCCAGCTTGATGCCCAAGCCATCACACTCACTACAAGAGCCAAAAGGAGCATTGAATGAGAAGAGACGTGGCTCTAACTCTGGGACAGTAAAACCACAGACTGGACAGGCATAATGCTCAGAGAAGAGCAACTCAGAGTCGTCCATAGTGTCGATAATCACATAACCTTCTGCGATACGAAGGGCAGCCTCAATAGAATCAAAGAGGCGACTACGAATACCCTCCTTGATAACAATACGGTCAACCACGACATCAATATTGTGTTGCTTGCTCTTAGACAACTCTGGCACTTCGGTCACATCATATACTTCCCCATCCACACGGACACGGACATAACCGTCTTTCTGAATCTTTTCAATAACGCTCTTGTGCTGTCCTTTTTTCTTGCGGATGACAGGGGCCAAAATCTGCAAGCGCTGGCGTTCAGGCAATTCTAAAACCTTATCCACGATTTGCTCCACAGAAGAAGCCTTGATAGCTCCATGCCCGTTGATACAGTAAGGCGTCCCCACACGTGCGTAGAGGAGACGCAGATAGTCATTGATTTCAGTCGTGGTTCCAACCGTCGAGCGAGGGTTTTTACTAGTCGTTTTCTGGTCGATAGAAATAGCTGGGCTGAGACCATCAATAGCATCTACATCAGGCTTCTCCATATTCCCCAAGAACTGACGAGCATAGGCTGACAAACTCTCCACATAGCGACGTTGTCCCTCCGCATAGAGGGTATCAAAGGCCAGACTGGATTTCCCTGAACCTGACAAACCAGTCACAACAACTAGCTTGTCTCGTGGAATCTCCACATCAATATTTTTTAAATTATGGGCACGCGCCCCATGAATGACAATTTTATCTTGCATTTTTGTTCTTTCTAGTCCATTATTGCTTACCATTATACCAAAAAAAGTGAGATTCTATTACCCAAAAGGCTGAATTTATAGTATAATAGTACGGTGTGAAAAAATCTGAAAAATGAGAAAGGATAAGGGATATGAAACAAGTTTTTCTCTCTACAACAACTGAATTTAAAGAGATCGATACGCTTGAACCGGGTACTTGGATCAATCTCGTCAATCCGACTCAAAATGAATCACTCGAAATCGCTAACGCCTTCGATATTGATATTGCCGACCTTCGTGCACCACTCGATGCGGAAGAAATGTCTCGTATTACCATCGAAGATGAGTATACTTTGATCATCGTGGACGTGCCGGTCACAGAAGAAAGAAATAACCGCACCTACTACGTAACCATCCCGCTTGGTATTATCATCACTGAGGAAACCATTATCACTACTTGTTTGGAACCATTACCGGTCCTCGATGTCTTTATCAACCGTCGATTGCGTAATTTCTATACCTTCATGCGTTCGCGTTTTATCTTTCAGATTCTCTATCGCAATGCAGAACTTTACCTAACAGCCCTTCGTTCGATTGACCGTAAGAGTGAACAAATCGAAAGTCAACTGCATCAATCAACTCGTAATGAAGAATTGATTGAGCTCATGGAATTGGAAAAAACTATCGTCTATTTCAAGGCCTCCCTCAAAACAAATGAGCGCGTGATTAAGAAATTGACCAGCTCAACCAGCAATATCAAGAAATACCTTGAGGACGAAGACCTGCTTGAAGATACCCTGATTGAAACCCAACAGGCCATCGAGATGGCAGACATTTATGGAAACGTCTTACATTCTATGACAGAGACCTTCGCCTCTATCATTTCTAACAACCAGAACAACATCATGAAAACCTTGGCCCTTGTGACCATCGTCATGTCCATCCCAACCATGGTCTTTTCTGCCTACGGGATGAACTTTAAGGATAATGAAATCCCTCTAAACGGTGAGCCAAATGCCTTCTGGTTAATCGTCTTTATCGCCTTTGCTATGAGTGTCTCGCTCACTCTCTATCTCATCCATAAAAAATGGTTCTAAGAGGAGTTCCTATGTCTCAGATTGATCTACAAAAATTAACAAAGAAAAACCAAGAGTTTATCCACATCGCTACCCAACAATTCATCAAAGATGGAAAAACAGACGCTGAAATCAAGGCTATCTTTGAGGAAGTTATTCCCCAAATCCTTGAGGAGCAAGCCAAGGGTACGACTGCTCGTTCCCTCTATGGCGCACCGACCCACTGGGCTCATAGTTTCACTGTCAAGGAACAATATGAAAAAGAGCATCCAAAAGAAAATGATGATCCAAAACTCATGATTATGGACTCAGCCCTTTTCATCACTAGCCTCTTTGCCCTCGTCAGCGCCCTCACAACTTTCTTTGCAGCAGATCAGGCTTTCGGCTATGGACTTGTCACTCTCCTGCTAGTTGGACTTGTTGGTGGATTTGCCTTCTACTTGATGTACTACTTTGTTTACCAATACTATGGACCAGATATGGACCGCAGCCAACGTCCACCTTTCTGGAAATCTGTACTGGTTATCCTAGCTTCTATGTTCCTTTGGTTGCTTGTCTTCTTTGCAACAAGCTTCCTACCAGCTAGCCTTAACCCAGTACTTGCTCCATTGCCACTGGCTATTATCGGAGCAGCCCTCCTAGCCCTTCGCTTCTATCTCAAGAAACGCTTGAACATCCGCAGCGCAAGTGCAGGACCAACACGTTACTAAGAAAAGGAAAGAGCTATGGCATATAGTCAATCTTTAGCTCAGCAGATTCGAAAAATTCTAGCGCTCAAACTTCCTCCCCAAATTTTCGAAGAAGAGCTAGAAGAAAAGAAGCTGTTTGGTGGCCTGGCCTTTATGATTCGTGGTAAAATGGTCCTTACTGTCAGTTCCAGAAAGGATGAACTGGTTATGGTCAGAATTGGCAAGGAAATGGAGAAGCAAGTTCTACCCCGAACAGGAGCTCATACTACATTGATGAGGGGGCGCCTTTATCATGGGTATATAGACTTAGATATAGAAGGCCAAAAAGAATTGCCTTACTGGATTGATTTGGCTCTCTCCTATAATCAAGAGTTGACCAAGTAACTCATATCTAGCGAGATTACTGATTAGAAAACGAAAAGCAACTGCACCAGCGGTTGCTTTTTCACTTGCTTGCCTACAAGCTTCCCTCTACCCTTTTCCCTATAGTTTTCTCCCATCTTTTATGATAAAATAGGCTCAATCAATTTCTAGGAGGAAGAAATATGGTTTCTACTATTGGTGTTGTTAGTTTATCTAGTGGCATTATCGGAGAGGACTTTGTCAAACACGAAGTGGACTTGGGTGTCCAACGTCTCAAGAACCTGGGACTCAATCCTACCTTTTTGCCTCATTCGCTAAAAGGATTAGACTTTATCAAGGACCATCCTGAAGCTCGTGCAGAGGATTTGATTCATGCCTTTTCTGATGATAGCATCGACATGATCCTATGCGCCATCGGTGGAGACGATACCTATCGCTTACTACCTTATCTTTTTGAAAATGACCAACTACAAAAGGTTATCAAACAAAAAATTTTTCTTGGCTTCTCGGATACAACCATGAACCATCTCATGTTGCATAAACTAGGAATCAAAACTTTTTATGGTCAATCCTTCCTAGCAGACATTTGTGAATTGGACAAGGAAGTGCTGACCTATAGCCTCCACTACTTTAAAGAATTGATTGAGACGGGAAGAATCTCAGAAATCCGCCCTAGTGACGTTTGGTATGATGAAAGGACTGACTTCAGTCCCAAGGCTCTGGGGACACCTCGTGTCAGTCATGCAAATACTGGTTTCGAGCTGTTGCGGGGAAATGCCCAGTTCGAGGGAAAAATCCTCGGTGGTTGCCTCGAATCCCTCTACGATATCTTTGACAACTCTCGATACGCAGATAGCACGGAGCTCTGCCAAAAATACAAACTTTTCCCTGACTTGTCAGACTGGGAAGGAAAAATCCTCTTGCTAGAAACAAGCGAAGAAAAGCCTGAGCTGGAAGACTTCAAAAAGATGTTGCGGACTTTAAAAGACACTGGTATATTCGAGGTCATCAGTGGACTCTTGGTCGGAAAACCTATGGATGAAACTTTCTATGACGACTATAAAGAGGCGCTATTGGATATCATTGACAGCAATATCCCGATTATCTATAATCTGAATGTCGGCCACGCCACACCAAGAGCAATTGTACCCTTCGGAATCCACGCCCGTGTAGATGCACAGGAGCAAGTCATTCGTTTTGACTATAACAAAAAATAAACAATTTCTCCATTTTTGTGCTTTTGTATTGATTTTCGTTACAATTTGTGTCTGAATTTATTGCATTTCGCTAATTTCTATGATATCTTTTTAAAGGAGGTATATATGACAAAACAAAAAATTAATCGAATTGTGGGTTCAATCGGGGCCTTTATTGGAATTATAGTATTTATTGCCTACATTCCTCAAATTATCGCCAATTTACAGGGAAATAAAGCTCAGCCATTTCAACCTTTATCAGCTGCTATATCTTGCTTAATCTGGGTTATTTATGGATGGACAAAAGAACCTAAAAAGGATTGGATACTAATCATTCCAAATTCAGCTGGTGTTATTTTAGGTGGAATCACTTTTTTGACTTCACTTTAACAAATCTAATAGTATGTATAAAAAGCTGAGATGAGTTTCTCAGCTTTTTCTATATTCTCAGATATTCTAGTTACCTGTACTCACTAATAACCGCTTTTCCACTCACAATCATTCTCGTGGTCATCAACTAGCCCTGCAGCCTGTAGAAAAGACAAGATGGCGACTGGGCCTGTGAACTTGAAACCTCGTTTTTTGAGATCTTTGGCTAATTTCTCAGACAAAGTTGTTTTAGCTGGGGCTTGGCGGTAATCGGGAACATCGTTAACGATGGTTTTCCCCTCAACAAAAGACCAAAGATAGGCATCAAAAGAGCCGTACTCTGCCTGTAGTCGTAGAAAGGCTTGGGCGTTAGCACGTGTAGCAAAAATCTTGGCTCGATTTCGGATAATAGCTGGATTATCTAGCAAGGCTTCCAATTCGGTGTCGGTCATATCTGCGACCGCTTGAATTTGATAGCCATGAAAAGCTTCTCGGAAAGCTTGGCGTTTGTTGAGCACCGTTTCCCAAGACAGGCCTGCCTGATAGGTTTCCATACACAATAACTCAAACAATGCTTGGTCATCATGGAGGGGTTGGCCCCACTCCTCATCATGGTAGGCGATGTAAAGCGGATTGGTCATCTTGACCCACGAACAACGTTTTGTCATGCTCTGCTCCTATTTGACCAACATCTTAAGGGCTGACTTGATATAGTTCTCAGCTGTATCTGTCGTTCCTTCAAAGAATTTCTTGATTTTCTTGAGCTCAGTTGCCTTGTAGCCCAGTGCCAACATGGCTTCCATAGCTTCTTCCAATTCTTGGTTTTCAGCGCTAGCTTGCACTGCGACCTTGGCAGGAAGGTCATCTCCTGCAACTACTACCTTGCCTTCCAAGTCCAGCACCATCTGCTGGGCTGTTTTCTTGCCAATTTTAGGGAACTTGGTCAAGTAGGTGATATTCTTGGTTTCAATGGCTTGAACAAGGCCAGCATTGTCATCAGCAGCGATAATAGCAAGAGCTGACACAGGACCAATCCCAGAGACCGAAATCAGACTGAGAAAGAGCTTTTTCTCGTCTTCTGAGCGAAATCCATAAAGCAGATGAGCATCCTCACGGATGACTTGATGCACATAGATCTGAGCTTCTTGATTCACCTGACCTGAATAAGCATAGGGATTGGCCACATGCAGGATATAACCGATACCATTGGTTTCAAGAACAATGTATTTGGCAGTGATTTTGGTAATGATTCCTTTTAAATATTCGTACATAGTTTTCCTTTTAGTTTAATATTTCCCCAACTCACGGAGACTGGTATGATTTTCCTGAATACGTCGGAACATCTTTTCCATATCCGACTTGGTAAAATGCACCAAAACGGGACGTCCATGGGGACAGTTATAGGGATTGTCACATTGAGAAAGTTGATAGAGGAGCTGTCTAGCCGAATGGTCATCGATACGATGGTTGGCCTTGATAGACCGCTTGCAGGACATCATAATAGCCAACTCTGCTCGGTATTTCTTGATAGAAACTTCCTTGGTCAAAAGGAGCATGTCGCACATTTCATAGATACCTGATTCAATCTCTTCTTCTGCCATCCAAATAGGATGTTCACGCAGGATAAATTGATTCTCTCCATACTCTGCTAGAAAGACGCCCACTTCCTCCAAAAGAGGCATTCTTTCCTTGAGACGCAGGGCATCATCCGCTGGAAATTCAAAGATATAGGGCACTAGGAGTTGCTGCTGGCTCTGGTCAACATTACCAATGCTTTCACGGTACTCCTCGTACTTAACCCGTTCCTGAGCCGCATGCTGGTCTATGATGTAGAGCCCATCTCGTCCTTGGGCAAAGAGATAGGTTCCATGCATTTGCCCGAAAAATTCCAACTCTGGGAAGCTGGATGATTCTTCTCGCTCCAGCTTGTCATAAGCCTTATCAAGACTCGCAAGGTCTAACTCTGGGTGATCTAGCTGGTCGTAGTTAGCAGGCTTTCTCTCTGCAAAATGCAGTTTTGCTGGCTTGGTTAGCTGATCCAAGGTTTCTTTGGCAAACAGGGTTAAATCCTGCCCTTCATCAGTTAATTCTACCTGATAATCAGCCACCTCAGCTTGACTAGGTCTTGTCGACTCAGTTTTCTCATAGTAGAGCGTATTTTCTTTGAGTGGGAGAATGGTCTGCTCCACCTTCTCACGATTGCGCACGGTCGATTTGGCAAGATTTTCCAAGGCATCAGGTATCAAAGTTTGCTCCTTGAGACTGTTAGAAATAGCTTCTGAGACCAGCGTCATCAGTTCTTTTTCCTTGGAAATCCGCACCTCTTGCTTGGTTGGATGCACATTGACATCCGCTAGATAAGGGTCGATATGAATGTGAATGACAGCCAGTGGAAAACGGCCAACCATAAGCTTGCTACCATAACCATCTAAAATAGCACGGTTGAGCAAGAAGTTCTTGATATAACGGCCATTGATGAAGAGGCTGATATAGTTGCGATTAGCTCGAGTCAACTCAGGCAAGGACACAAAACCTGTAATTTCGAAATCTAGGTCAGAATTCTCAATTTCAATCATCTTCTTGGCACTCGCTAAACCGTAAATCCCGGCGATAGCTTGGCGCAGTTGACCAGTCCCTGCTGTCCGCGTCATCTCTTTACCATCACTAACCAAACTGAAGAAAATCTCAGGATGGGCCAAGCCCAGACGATTGACAATATCAATGATATGAGATAACTCCGCTTGCTGGCTCTTCATATACTTGAGGCGGGCAGGTGTGTTGAAAAAGAGGTCCTCCACACAAACCTTGGTCCCCACAGGACTAGTCGCTGGAATGACTTCTTCAACTTCTCCCCCACGCGCAACTAGCTTGGTCCCGTGACTTGCTCCCTCAACTGCTGTCAAAAGAGTTAAAACACTAACAGACGCAATAGAAGGCAGGGCTTCACCACGAAAACCAAGCGTCCGAATCCGAAATAGGTCTGCTTGATTTTTTATCTTACTGGTCGCATGACGACGCAGGGCCAATTCTACTTCATCGTGGGCAATTCCATGACCATTATCTGTGATTTGAATCTTCTTGAGACCAGCTTCCTCAATCTCAATGATAATCTGACTAGAGCCCGCGTCAATAGCATTTTCTACCAACTCTTTGACCACACTGGCAGGACGTTCAATGACCTCTCCAGCCGCAATCTGGTTTGCCAGCACTTCTGGCAATTCAATAATATGAGACATCTTTCAGCCCCTTTCCGTATCTATTTTCCTAGAAATTGATTAGTGCTATTATACCATATTTCAGATAGGACCGAAAAAGCAAGCACCACATAGGAGCCAAATCCCTCCACATAGACAAAGTCCCTTGCCAGGTGTCGTAAAATAGTGTTTAATAAAAGTGTACAGGAAGTGATCACAACCTTGTATAACTGAAAAGGAGAGAAATTTATGAAAGTAGAACTACAGATTAGTGAGACTTACAAGGAGGAAAAACTGATTGTCCAAGCACCTCATCCGACAGATAAAGTCCAGAAAGTCATCGAGTTCGCAGAAAATCTGGATCTAACAGAAAAAATCAAAGGGAAAATCGATAGTCAGGTCTATATCGTTGAGATTGGCAAGATTCAGCGTTTCTATATCGAGAATCGGAAGGTGCTAGCAGAAACAGCAAGTCAGACCTACAATATTGATTTACGGCTCTATCAAGTCCTTGAAATTCTGCCAACCAATTTTATACAAATTTCCCAATCAGAAATCATCAATATCAACTCCATCTCTCATCTCAAGCTAACTCCCAACGGTCTAGTAGAAATCTTTCTAAAAAACGAAAGTTTCACCTACTCTTCACGCCGCTATCTAAAAACCATCAAGGAGAAATTAGAACTATGAAAAAACAAATCTTCCACGATGCAGCTGCCGGTGTTCTTATCGGCCTCATCCTCTCTATCATCTTTTCACTCATTTATGCACCAAATACCTACGCACCACTAAGTTCCGACTCTCTCATCGGCCAAGTGATGACCCAACATCAGATTCACGGTGCCCTGGTCTTGCTCTACTGCACACTGATCTGGGCAGCCATCGGTATTCTCTTTAACTTTGGCAACCGCTTATTCAGCCGTGACTGGAGCTTACTCCGTGCGACTCTGACCCATTTCTTCCTTATGCTAGTAGGCTTTATCCCATTAGCAACCCTAGCAGGTTGGTTCCCCTTCCACTGGAATTTCTACCTCCAGCTCATTATCGAGTTTGCAATTGTCTACCTCATCATTTGGACTATTTCCTATAAAAGAGCATCAAAAAAAGTAGACCATATCAATCAACTCTTGGAGCATAGAAAGTAATAGCAATAATCCCACTCACAAATGCATGAGTGGGATTATTTTTATAGTTTCTGTTTTAACTCAACCAAGACATTCATAGCCTGCATAGGTGTCATATTGTAAATATCTAGTTTAGCTAATTCTGCTAGGATAGGATGCTCTTCTGCCGTATCAAATAGTGAAATCTGTTCTGTGACAGCACTTGTTTGCCTCATGGGAGCAGGACTTTCTGTTCCTTGACTCTCTAACTGAGTCAAAATCTTATCCGCCCTTGCTAACAGGTCTGCTGGCAAGCCAGCAATCTTGGCAACATGGATACCATAGGATTTATCAGCTGGACCTGGTTCAATCTTGTGAAGGAAGGTAACCTGCCCACCCTGCTCCAAAGTTGCCACGTGGACATTGACCAAGTGTTCCAAGCTGGACTCCAGACTGGTCAACTCATGGTAGTGGGTCGCAAAGAGGGTCTTGGATCCGATATGCTCATGGATGTATTCGATGATGGACTGAGCAAGAGCCATACCATCATAAGTTGCAGTTCCCCGTCCCAATTCATCAAAGAGAATGAGAGAGTTCTTGGTCGCATGCGAAATGGCATTGTTGGCCTCCATCATCTCTACCATAAAGGTTGATTGACCTGAAACCAAGTCATCTGCTGCTCCAATACGGGTAAAGATTGCATCAAAAATCGGCAAATAGGCACTTTCTGCCGGTACATAGGATCCCATCTGGGCCATAATCGCCGTCATGGCTAACTGACGCATATAGGTTGACTTCCCACTCATGTTGGGCCCTGTAATCAGTTGAATACTAGTATCTTCTGCCATCTGAATCGTATTTGGAATATAGGTCTGAGCCCCCATAACCTTTTCAACGACAGCATGGCGCCCTTTCTGGATATCAATTTGTGAATCCTCTCCAAACTCAGGTCGAATCAAATGCTGGGTTTCAGCCACAACTGCTAGGCTCTGTAGGACATCAACCGTCGCAATTCCTTGAGCTAGAGCCTGCAAACGCTGGATGTACTTGCTGACCTCTTCACGAATACGCATAAAGATTTCGTACTCTAGGTTAGCTGACTTTTCACGCGCCTCCAGCATATCTCCCTCGATACGGGCTAATTCTTCGGTTCCAAAACGTTCCGAGTTTTTCAGCGTCGCCTTGCGGAAAAAGTGGGCTGGCACATTTCCCAGTTGCGAATTGGTCACATGGAAATAATAGCCATCCTTCTTATTGTAGTCAATCTTAAGCGTACTGATACCAGAGTTTTCTCGCTCCTTAGCCTCAATCTCAGCAATCCAGCTAGTCCCTTCTCTGAGAACGCGACGGTACTTGTCTAAAGTCTCATCAAATCCAGTTCGGATAATTCCCCCATCTGTAATCACATGAGGGGCTTCGGGGGCAATCGCTGCGCTAATCAAAATCTCCAACTCAGGGATTCCATCCAGTTGCTCGATGAGATAAGCTAGAGCAGGTTGCTCCATTCCTTCTAAAATCGCTCGGATTCGTGGCACACTGGACAAGGTAGTAGCCAGCTGCAGGAGGTCCTTGGGATTGGTTTTGCCAAAAGAAACCCGACTAGCCAAACGTTCGATGTCATAAACACCCTTGAGACTGTCTGTCAAATCACTACGCTCAAAGAAATGGTCGAGAAAGACCTGCACCACTTCTTGGCGTTGGACGATTCGTTCCTTATCAATCAGGGGACGATGAATCCAAGACCGCAAGAGCCGCATACCCATAGCTGTTTTGGTTTCATCCAAAAGCCAGAAAAGACTGCCTTGCTTCTTGCCTGACCGAGCATTCTCAACCAAATCCAGACTAGCCTTGGTCGCATAATCCATCTGCAAGAAATCCTTGATTTCATAGCGGATAACAGGTTTAAGGTGGTTCAATTCCCTCATCTGGGTTCGATGAACATACTGGAGGAGTTTACTAGATGCTGCTTGTTCCACAGCTGCTAATCGTGAATCCAGTAAATGAAGGTCTTCAAAGCCTTCTTTTTCATAAGAGAGTACCAGATTCATCTGGCGACTGAGGATTTGTTCTTCTTCCTCAGACAAGTCATAACCCAGCACCACTTCTCGCGCCTTGAGATTACGGATTTCCCCACAAACCAGCGTGAAATCCAATAAACCTGTCACATAAAAGTCACCGGTCACCAGGTCCATATAAGCTAGACCAAATTGATTGCCTTCGCGGTCTATAGCAACCAAAAAATTATTCTGACTGTCCGGCTTACTGCTATCAACCACTGTTCCTGGCGTAATGACCTGAACAACCTCTCGTTTCACAACCCCAACTGCTTGTTTAGGATCTTCCATCTGCTCTGCGATAGCTACCTTATAGCCCTGCTCAATCAAGACATCAATGTACTGTTGGGCAGAATGATAGGGGACACCCGCCATAGGAATCGGATTGTCCGCATTCTTATTGCGACTCGTTAAGGAAATTTCCAGAATCTGCGCAGCATTGACCGCATCCTCATAAAATAATTCATAAAAATCACCCATCCGAAAGAGCAAAAACGCATCTGGATATTGCTTTTTAATATCCACATACTGTTGCATGCCGGGTGATAGCTTTTCTGTCGCCATTTTCCGTCTCTCCTTGTCAAAAATAAGTCTTGAGAGTAACTCCCAAGACCTTACTTATCTTTCATCAAATCTAGCAAACGATCTTCCATGAGTTTGGCAACGTGCTGGTCTCGACAAATAACCAATAAGGTATTGGCACCAGCAACTGTTCCTAAAATCCATTCATCCTTGTTTGCATCTACAATATTTGCCAAAACAGAGGCTTCTCCTAATTTGGTATGAAGTACCAAGGTAAACTCTGCTCTTGCAACACCTTCTAAATGATGAGACAAAAATTCCACCAAATCAATCTTTTCTGTCTCATTTGCTAGTACATAATACACCATATCATTTTTCTTGACCTTGGTCAAGCCGATTTCGCGCAAATCTCGAGATAGGGTTGTCTGCGTCACAAAGACATTGTGTGCCTCCAACCGATCTTGAATTTCTTTTTGTGTACTTAATTTCTCCTCAGTAATCATTTTTTTTATTAACTGATGACGATCTCTTTTTCTCATAAAATCCTCTTATATGCATATTTATAACTAATTTTATAACTATATTATACCAAAAAAATAGGAGATTTCAAAAATTTTTTCTTCTTTCTTTAAAATTGTGATAAAATAGTAGAAAAGTCCAAAAAGGAGCTCTTAATGAATACAAAAGAATTGATTGCTAGCGAGTTGGCTAGCGTCATTGATAGCCTGGACCAAGAGGCTATTTTAAATTTACTGGAAACCCCTAAAAACTCAGAAATGGGAGACATCGCTTTCCCTGCTTTTTCACTTGCAAAAGTCGAACGTAAAGCACCTCAAATGATTGCTGCTGAACTGGCTGAAAAAATTAACAGCCAAGCCTTTGAAAAGGTTGTCGCAACAGGACCTTACGTTAACTTTTTCCTTGATAAATCTGCCATTTCTGCTCAAGTATTGCAAGCTGTTATCACTGAAAAAGAACACTATGCTGATCAACATATTGGTAAACAAGAAAATGTTGTTATCGATATGTCTAGTCCCAATATCGCTAAACCATTCTCTATTGGCCACCTGCGCTCAACTGTCATCGGAGATAGCTTATCACATATTTTCCAAAAAATCGGATATCAAACAGTCAAGGTCAACCATTTGGGAGACTGGGGTAAACAGTTTGGGATGTTGATTGTTGCCTACAAAAAATGGGGCGACGAAGAAGCTGTAAAAGCTCATCCAATTGATGAACTTCTTAAACTCTATGTCCGCATCAACGCTGAAGCTGAAAATGACCCTAGCTTGGATGAAGAAGCACGCGAATGGTTCCGTAAACTTGAAAATGGAGACGAGGAAGCTCTCGCTCTTTGGCAATGGTTCCGTGATGAAAGTTTGGTGGAATTTAACCGCCTTTACAATGAATTGCAGGTTGAATTTGACAGCTATAACGGAGAAGCCTTCTATAACGATAAGATGGATGCAGTCGTAGACATTCTTTCTGAAAAAGGCCTTCTTGTTGAGTCAGAAGGTGCCCAAGTTGTGAATCTTGAGAAATATGGAATTGAACATCCAGCCCTCATCAAGAAATCTGATGGAGCAACTCTCTATATCACACGTGACTTGGCTGCAGCCCTTTACCGTAAAAATGAATACCAATTTGCCAAATCTATCTATGTCGTTGGCCAAGAACAATCTGCCCACTTTAAACAACTCAAAGCCGTCTTGCAAGAGATGGGCTACGACTGGAGTAACGATATTACTCACGTTCCTTTTGGTTTAGTTACAAAAGAAGGAAAAAAACTCTCTACTCGTAAAGGGAATGTCATCTTGCTAGAACCTACTGTTGCAGAGGCTGTTAGTCGCGCCAAGGCTCAAATCGAGGCTAAAAATCCGGAATTGGAAAACAAAGACCAGGTAGCGCATGCTGTTGGTGTTGGAGCCATTAAATTCTATGACCTCAAAACCGACCGTACAAATGGATACGACTTCGACCTAGAGGCTATGGTATCCTTCGAAGGTGAAACTGGACCTTATGTACAATATGCCTACGCTCGTATCCAATCGATCTTACGTAAAGCGGATTTTAAACCCGAAACAGCTGGCAACTATAGCTTGAATGATGCTGAAAGTTGGGAAATCATCAAACTCATCCAAGACTTTCCACGTATTATCAACCGTGCGGCAGATAACTTTGAACCTTCTATCATTGCTAAATTTGCAATTAGCCTAGCTCAAGCCTTTAACAAGTACTATGCACACACGCGTATCTTGGATGAAAGCCCAGAACGCGATAGCCGTCTAGCCCTCAGCTACGCAACAGCAGTCGTGCTCAAAGAAGCCCTTCGCTTGCTTGGAGTAGAAGCACCTGAGAAGATGTAAATCGCCAAAGTTACTTAGATTGCTTTGCAATCTAAGTAACTAACGCCAAATCCTATCAGAGATTTGGCTAGGCGCTTCACTAGTTTTAGGACATAAATATGATCGACTTATGTCCTAAAACGTCGTAATCTTAAAGTTATTGGAACTAAAGTTCCTAATTGTTAGACGCTAGCCGCTTATATGCGGACTAGCTAACTGCTTCACTAGTAAAGAAACATAAATATTATCGATTTATGTTTCTTTACGTCGTAACCAGAGACACTTGCCTAAACGCCTCACTAAATTGGTCAACCAAATCTATTAATTGGCTTAGTGGCTGGTGCTAATCTTCAAGTCACTAGAATGTAAAGCAATCTAAGTAACTTACACTAAATCTATACGGATTTTGGTTTAGAGGTCTATCAGAAATCTTATCAAGTTTTGCTGACTTGTTCTGCTATTTTAGATCCACTAAATCGATTTATTCACTACTACTTCTTTATCATACAGGGAGATATTCTATGAGCCAGTATGCTTATATCCTCGTTGTGATTAGCTTGGTTTTCCTTTTTCTGCTTAATAAGTACGAGAAGGAGAGACTGCAAAAACTCTACCAAGAACAACTTTTAAAGGATGAAACATTTAGGTCTAACATCAAAGAGAAAATTCACACGACTGAAAACATCAATGATGTCATTGCTTACATCAATAAAACTTATCATCTAGGAATGTTGCTATCAAAAGACATTACAGATCAATTGAAATAATCAAAAACCGAGAAGAAAGCTTCTCGGTTTTTTTAGGGCATAATTTTTATCTTCCAACTATAGCAAATAACATTTATATTAAAAATTTTATAGGTAATTTTCATCTCTGCTATAGAGGGGGATATAATAAGTTCTTTCTTCTAATGATTGCAAGATTGGTTTCAGCTTAACTTTCCAACTCATACAAATCTGCGATAATCGCTGCGACACGTTTGATATCTCCCAGCATACCTCGCATTTCAAAATCAGCCAATACAGGGAAGCCAAAACGTTGACTATATTGCTTGGCTGTCAGGCAGTATTGGTTATTAAAGTTACGATTTCCTGAACCAACCACACCAAAACACTTACTAGCATTGTCACCATAGGCGATAAAATCTCCCACTGGTGTCGTCAAAATCTCGACATCTCCGTTATCCACGCCATTCCCACCTTCTAGGTAAGTCGGCAAAAAAGCAACATAGGGATGGTCCATTTCATAGAAATCTTGGCCTTCTTTGACCAAATCCTTGATATGAATCTTTTGAACCTCAATTCCCTCGTACTGGGACAAGAGATAGTCTTTCAAGCGCGTCACAAAACTCTCCGTATTTCCACTCAGACTGATGTAGACCAAGGAAACTTTTTTCATGTTCTCCTCCTTTTTTTAAATCATAAAAAATAACTACCAAGATTGTATCTTGATAGTTATGCTTTGTCAACTCTTAGGCAAGTTCTTCCTCTTCTTGAGTTTCTGTCAATTCTTTTTGCTGACGCCACATTTTATAGAAGACGATTGCTAGGAAGATAACATTGAGTACGATCCCAAAAATAGCAGAACCTTTGGCACCAAGCTCCGCTCCCATACGGATGTTAGGGTCTGTAAAAAGTAAAACCGCATCCTGAACGCCGATAAAGTTGTAGATAGAACCAACGATGGCAACGAAGACATAAGCAAGATAAGTGTAGTTAGCCAATTGGATGTTTTTACGAACAAGGAAAACCAAAGACACAACCACCAGAATAACAGATAAGACAACCAAGAGAATGTTGAAGATAGAATGACCATGCTCCGATACCTTAATGGTGTAAGCAACGAGCTCCTTAGCATAAGTAGCATTAACACCTGATGCTGATGTTTCTAGATTGTTCATAGCCTCCGCAGTAGGTACTGGAGATATGATTCCAAATAGTGACATTGCTGAGAGTAAGGCTGAAAAAATCAGTAATACCCATAGATAAATCGGTTTCTTTTTCATGATAGAACCTCCTGATATTATTATTGATATTATAGCACTTTTTGTAAAGGGATACAAATATTATAGTGTAGTTTCTACCTGTTTTCGGTAGGCTTTTGGCGATTTTCCGCACAATTTTCGGAACACTTTATAGAAATATCCAACATTACTGTAACCAACAGCATAACAAATATCTTCGATACTGTCACTGGTTGAAAGTAAAAGTTGCTGAGCAGCCTTAATGCGTTGTTTGTTTAAAAGCTCTGCGAAGGTCGAATTGGTTTCTCGCTTAATCAACTGCCCCAGATAGACAGGATTGATAAAGAGATCCTTACTGATATCCTTGAGAGAAAGTTCTTTCTGATAATCACGCCCAATGACTTCTAGCACACTAACCACATTTTCATTCATACGATATTGCCCAAAGAATCGAGTCAGAGTTTCCTTGATATAAGGAACCAATTCATCGAAGGTTTGAATAGCATGAATCGTTTTGACAATATCCGTCAAATCATCAGCCTTTAGATGTTCAAACAAATGAAAGACATCCATGACAAACTGGATAAAAAGCTGTTTGGTAATCGGAACACGCGGTGTATTTTCAAGAACCACCTTCTCCAAGAGATTTAACTCTTCTACGATTTGATTGAGATTTCCCTGAATGATAACCCTATAAATCGGTTCGTAATAGGCAAAGAGACTCTCAGACTGTTTTAGATTTACAGAACCGTAAAAGAGGGCTTTCTCAGCATTCAGCTTCCAGCGTTCAAAGTGTTCCTGATAAGGAGCTTCAAAGGGAGTAACGACTAAACCATCTAGGGGTTGGTCAGAAATAAAAATCTGCCAGTCTTGACCCAATACATAGTAGGGAATGGTGAAAGAGCCTTGTTTTTCCTTGGATAGGCCTATCCACCAATTCTCCTTACCTCCTAGATAACTAACAAATCCAGCCTCGTCTAAATCTTGACTGAGGGTCTGACTTTTCTTTCCTCTCTCGCCTAGCTGACCTGCAATCTTCTCCAGCAAATTACCCAACTCTACCTTATCAACAGGTTTGACCAGATAGTCCACCACACTAAGGTTCATTGCTCTTTTTACATAATCAAACTCCTGATAACCTGAGAGCAGGATATAGGCAGCATCTGGTAAAATCTCTTTCATTTCCCGAATCATATCAAGCCCTGTTTTGTCGGGCATATTGACATCTGAAATGATGACATCGACGGGATTTTTCTGAACATATTCTAGGGCTTCATCGGCATGACTGGCTGTTGCGACGACCTCCATATCCCACTTATCAAAAGGAATCAAACGTTTCAGACCTTCTGTCACCATGTACTCATCATCTACTAATAATACTTTATACATTTTCTCCCTTTCTACTCATCTTGAATTGTAATACGATACTGAACACCTGCTTGCTCCGCAGACTCTATAGTAATGGCATAGCGATCCCCAAAATAGAGCACAAAACGCTCATGGACATTGACAATCCCGATAGACTGCTTTTGTTCACTATAACTGGCTTGGTGTTCAAAATGTCTCTGACTTAACTTTTCTCGGATATCGACCAGCTTTTCAGTCGACATTCCACGGCCATTATCTACCACCAAAATTTCTACAAAACCATCCTGTTTAAGCGCCTTGATGCTAATCACATTATCTGTCCGTCTGTGGTCAACACCATGCGCGAAATAATTTTCTACCAGCGGTTGCAAGGTAAACTTAGGAATCTTCATATTCTCTAACTCTGGATCAATCTTGAAACCATAGGCAATGGACTTAGGATAGCGAACCATGCAGAGATAGCTGTATTTACGGCAAAATTCCAATTCCTGTTTGAGGAGTGTTTCTCTTTCGTCAGAAATATTGTTACGCAAGAGACTACTGAACTCATAAATGATATCTGCCAACTCATCTTGACTCTGCATAACTGCATACATACGCAGGAACTCCAGAGTATTGTACATGAAGTGAGGGTTGATTTGAGCCTGTAAGGCTCGCATATTGGCATCTTTTTGACTAAGCTCTAACTGATAAATATCATGGATATTCTTTTCCAATCGATCCAACATATCATTGGTCGTCTCCGAGATTAGGAGCAATTCCTGATCCTTTTCAAGTGTGTCAATACGAAGACCTTCTTCCCCTTGGGCAATAGCTTGAATGGAATCCACCAAATCCACTACTTGCTTTTGGTAATTAGCAAAGGTCTGCCTCAAAGTCAGATAGAGAATGACAATAAAGAGAAGACTCAAGCCCACAATCAAAGCAGAACTAGCCACTGTTCCTTGTAAAACAAAGTTTTTAGGAACTGCCACCTGAACCTGATATCCATGAGAAGTCATACCAACAAACCAGTTCTCATGTTCCCTATTGACCCTCTCACCAATATGAAAAATCTCCGTATCAAATGGTGATGTCACAGTAACAGCCATCGGAATATGACCTCGGGTATTGTCAATGGCATGATATAAAACTTCTGGATCCAAGGAGATGTATATCACTCCTATAGATTGATCCGTTGCTGGATCCAGAACAGGAATTCCAAAACTATTGGCCTCTGGTTTAAAGGCCTCAGCAGGCAAGACATGCCCACTTCTTTTATCCCTTGTTGACACATAAACTTCTTTAAAATCCTGCAAGACGATTGCAACACCCGTTATAGAGTCATTTTGGACATAAAGATCATCAATGTTTTCATACAGAGAAATAGAAGTTGACGAAGCTGCTTGGTGCTCCAACAGCCAATAAAAGTACTCAGAAGTTGACAAGCTAAAGTACTTATAAACCCCTTGTATCCGGTCTTGATTGGCTACTAAATCTTGCGCGAGTTGGGCTGACTCCCGATAATAATACTCCACCTCATCGACTGTTCGAGTGGTTACACGTTGGGCTACTCTTTGAGCTTCCTTTTCCCGTGAATCCCAGTCAGCGTAAGAGAGTAAGATTGCAAAACTCGCAATAATAATCATCATAACTGAACTGTAGGTTCTCAGAAGCGTATGTAGCCAAAACTGCTTCATTCTATTTTGTCGCCAATTTTTCATGGATACTTTCATAGACCGGTTCCAACATATCACTGATAAAGAAATGCCACATCCCAATTCCTACAAAGAAAAGTAGGGCAGGCATATAGTAACCAATTGCCACAAGTAGCACTGTCCCAAGGAGAACCTTGGCCACAGCTGCTAGGCTCATAAAGATGCCAATCAAGGATAGTTTGAGACTATTTCGATAGGACAAATCAAAATAAACTTGTAATTTCAAAGATACTGTATAAGCCAAAAAAATCAGGGCAACTACTAGAACATTCAAAAAGGTCGCAATCAAATGAATAATAGTCTGATGAGGCAATTGCACCAAGAGATACAAGCCATAGATTAAAACTAGATCCACCCCTAAAAAGCTATAGAAAATCAGGTTGCTTGAGACGAAATTTTGCTTGTAAAGAGACCAAGCCTCCTTCAAACTGTATTCCCGAAAGCTATAACCATGTTCTGCATATAGGCTCATCAAGGTGGCACTAGCTGGCGCTAGACCAAGAATAATCCCTCCTGCTAAGGTTAATAGCCAAAAGAAGGCTGTCGCAATCATCCCTAAAAAGAAACGATTAAAGACAAAGTCTAAAAATCTACCCATGATATCTCCCTAAAAATAACTATGAAACTATTATATCATATTTCAAGCGTTTTCAAAAACATAGACTATCCATTTACAATCCCACCAAACCGTGGTACAATGAGAATTGTGAGAAAATTATCAGGAGACAATTCATGAAAAAATCTATCTTAACTACACTGCTTTTTGCAGTTCTTTACTTCCTCTGCATGGGGATTGGTGTCCTTTTGGGCAATCTCTTTGACCAAACCGGAAATATGTTTTATGCGCCTGCCTTTACTGCCCTTGTCGGCGGTAGCGTCTATATGATCCTAGTCGCAAAAGTTCCGCGCTTTGGAGCCATTACCACTATCGGCCTTGTCATGGCCCTCTTTTTCTTGGGATCTAAACACGGTGCTGGCGCCTTCCTTCCTGGAATTATCTGTGGTCTCCTAGCAGATGGAGTAGCTCATTTAGGAAAATACAAGGACCAAACAAAGAATTTCCTTTCTTTCATACTCTTTGCCTTTAGCACATCCGGACCAATCCTACTTATGTGGATTGCGCCCCAAACCTATATGGCAACCCTTCTAGCAAGAGGAAAATCCCAAGAATATATCGACCGTATCATGGTCGCACCAAATCCTGGAACCATCCTTCTATTTATCGCAAGTATTGTCATCGGAGCCCTAGTTGGCGCCTTGATTGGACAAGCCTTGAGTAAAAAATTTGCACAGAAAATCTGATAAATAAAAAGAGCCGCACGGCTCTTTTTTATTTATGACTCAATTTCTTAGTCAAGAAATCTCCCAAGAATTGGATTGCAAAGATAATCAAAATGATAATGATGGTTGCCAAAATGGTCACATCGTGATTGTAACGGTTAAATCCATAAGCGATGGCTACGTTACCAATACCGCCAGCTCCAACCGCACCAGCCATAGCTGTTTCCCCAACAAGAGAAATCAAGGTTACAGTTGTCACACGGATCAAATCTGGAAGACCTTCTGATAGGTAAACACCCACGATATCCCAGAAAGTCGCTCCGCTAGCTTGAGCCGCCTCAATGACACCACCATCCAATTCAGCCAAGACAACCTGCACCTGACGGGCAAAGAAGGCAAAGACCGCAAAAGATAGGGGTACGATAGCCGCATTTGGTCCGATACTTGTTCCTACGATTAGATGAGAGAAGGGTGACAAGACTGCCAAGAGAATAATAAATGGCACCGCACGGAAGATTGACGTGATCTTGTCTAAAATCCAGAAAACGACCTTATTTTCCAAGACACCACCCGGCGCTGTCAAGACAAGGAAGAGACCTGCCACCAGCCCCAAGAAACCTCCGATGATGAAGGAAAGAACTGTCATATAAAGGGTTAGGTAGATGGCTGTTCCCCAGCCTGCTTGACCAGCCCAGCCCATTTTATAGACATTTGGTAAATAGGTTTGAATCAATGATTCCATCTTACTGTCCTCCCTTCAATACTTTTAGCTGTACGCCTGCTTGACGAATGGCTTCTTGGGCACCTGCTAGTGCTGCTTTTTCACCTGACAAGACCACCACCAATTCTCCAACAGGAGTGCCATCGAGGATTTCGATATTCCCATAGAGGATATTAGCCGTTACTTGGTAACGCTTGTACAATTCATTCAAAAGCGGCTCGTCTGTTGAAGCACCTGCATACTTGAGTTGCACCAAAAGACTGTTTTCAGACAAGTGTTCCACGATTTCTTGCTTCTCAATCTTGACCATGGCTTCGTCAATGCCTGTGGCTGTTGAGATAAAGTCCTGGGTCAAAGGTTGTTTAGGGTCTGAGAAGATTTCAAGGACACTGCCCTCTTCAATCAAATGTCCATCCTGCATAACTGCCACACGGTTGGCAATGTCTTTGACAATCTGCATTTCATGCGTAATCAAGACAACAGTCAAACCTAATTTTTGGTTCAAATCTTGCAATAAAGCCAAAATCTGCTTGGTTGTCTTAGGGTCAAGAGCAGAAGTTGACTCGTCTGAAATCAAGATTTTTGGATCGTTGGCCAAGGCACGCGCAATGGCCACACGCTGTTTTTGCCCTCCAGATAGTTGTGAAGGGTAGTTTTCAGCACGATCTGCCAAACCAACCAAGTCCAACAACTTGGCTACTTTAGCTTTCTTTTCTTCCTTGCTGAGTCCAGAGTGTTTGAGGGCAAAGGCCACATTCTCCTCTGCTGTCTTTTGACTCATCAGGTTAAAATGCTGGAAAATCATTCCGATATCCTGACGTTTGCGACGCAACTGCTCTGCCGTCAAAGTCACCTTGCCATCAAAAATCACATCATCGTCAATAGTAATTTTCCCTGCCGATGGCTTTTGCAAGAGGTTAATCACCCGTACAAGGGTTGATTTCCCTGCTCCAGAATATCCAACGATTCCGTAGATATCCCCTTCTTGGATGTGAATAGTCACATCCTTGACCGCTGTGATGGTTCTCTTCTTCTGGTGAAAAGTCACATCGATCTGATCTAACTTGATAATATCTCTACTCATAGCTTCTAATCAGCTCCTCTACTAATTCAATATGGGTGTAGTAATCGGCGATTCGCACATTTTCATCTCCACCGTGGTCTCGACTGTTGGCATTTCCTAGACCGAAGGCTACCATAGGCACCTCTAGGGCATCAAAGACCGTATGCATAGGCCCTGTCCCCGCTGTGGTCGGCAAGACTGAAACGCCCTGTGGATAGAATTTCTTGGCCAACTCGATTACATTGAGAATGGCTGGCGCGCTCATATCGCTTCGATAGCTCATCTCTCCCAAGGTATAGTATAATTCTACCTTATCAAAGCCATTTTTGTCTAGCTGTTTCCGAATTTTTTCCAGAACATCATGCGGTTCTAGGCCAGGAACCAAACGAACCTCTAGCTTAGCACTGGCTTCTGCAGGTAATATCGTTTTGACTCCTTGTCCTTGATAACCTGACTGAATCCCTTCGATATTAAGAGCTGGCTCGAAAAAGAAACGTTTTAGAAAGTCTGCGCGGTCCTCTTGTAAGAGAGGCAATTCCAAACCATAAATCTGGCTGATTTCTCCTGGATTTCGTTGAGCATAGATATCCACCAAAGCCAATTCACGTTCATTTGGCTCTTGTACTTCTTCGTACAAACCTTCAACCAAGATACGACCATCTGCGGCACGAAGAGACTGTAGGGCTTGAAGGAGGTACCAGGGAGCTGACTCCACAACCCCACCATAACTAGAGTGGATATCCACATCAGCACTTTTAACCTTGGCATCAAAGGTCACAATCCCCTTATTTCCACCAGAAATTTCCAGCTGTTCCAAGGCATTTTTGGTTCCTTGTTCCCAGACCAATAAATCCGCACCACGGAGTTTATCCGCATGCTTTTCTAGATACTTATCCAGGTCTGTCGAAGCCGATTCCTCCGCTCCCTCCATGATAAAACTGATATTGACAGGCAGGTCATCATGGTGCTGCATGTATTTTCTCAAAGCACTCAAACGAGCTGTGAGGTGACCCTTATCATCGTCAACCCCACGTCCATACATGAAGCCATTGCGCACTGAAAGAGTAAAGGGATCCTCTGTCCAGATCTGATCCCCATCCGCTGGCACAGTGTCATAGTGGTTATAGAAAATCAAGGTCTTGGCATCTGGACGCGAACTCTTGAAATGCGCCATGACAAAGGGCGCTGTATAAGTCTCATCAATCTCCACTTCAGCCCCCACACGCTTGAAAATCTCACCCAGATAGTTGGCAACTTCTTTGAGACCCACCTGTTGGGCAAAGACCGACTTCTTAGAAATCAAGGTACGCAAAACCTCAAAATAATGCTGGGCCACATGATCCTTTTCAAATTTTTCAATCTGTTCTTGTTCGCTAGGAAAAACCATATTCTCTCTACCTTTCTATGAACCTATAGTCTTCTTTACAATCCATGCTCTATACAAAAGCAAGAGGTGGAATTTTCTCTCCCACCTCCCTGTTTCTTATTACCAAACTGGTTGATCCAAACCGTCTGATGTTTCTTCGATAACTTTTTTCACTTCATCTGTATGGTAAGCTGCAACAACTTTCTTGATAGCATCAGCTTTTGGTGATGTTTCCCAATCTTTTTTCGCAACGATGATGTTGTACCATTGTTTTGAGTTTTCATCAGCTTGTTCTTTGAAAAGTGCTTTCTTGTAGTCCAATTTTGCTTCTGTAACGAAGGTATTGTTTACAACGGCAGCGTCAACTGATGACAATGAACGAGCTGTTTGGCTAGCGTCCAATTCAGTGATTTTCAAGTTCTTTGGATTTTCTTTGATGTTAGCAACTGTTGCAAGGGCAGTTCCAGAAACATCCAATTTAATCAAGCCAGCTGATTGAAGCAAGTAAAGCGCACGGCTTTCGTTTGTAGCATCGTTCGGTACAGCGATTTCTCCGTTTGCTGGGATGTCTTCTACTTTAGTGTACTTGTTGTCACTTCCATTCAAACCTGAGTAAAGGCGAATTGGAGAGATGTAAGTATCTGCAATCGCTACAAGGTCTTTCCCGTTTTCTTTGTTCCAGTTGTTCAAGAAGTTATAGTGTTGGAAAGCGTTCAAGTCTACTTCGCCATCAGCAGTTGCCTTGTTTGGTTGTGAGTAGTCTGTGAACTCTGTAAATTCCAAAGTGATACCGTCTTTTTTAACCAATTCTTGGATTTTGTCCCAACGTTTTTCTTCAGAACCGCTACGGTTAACAGTTGCGATTTTGATAGTTGTTGCATTGTCTGCTTTCTTTTCTGAGTTTCCGCAAGCTACAAGAGCCAAACCTGCGACTGTAGCAAGGGCTGCTACACCAAGCCATTTTTTGATTTTCATGATTCTTTCTCCTTAAAAATAATACCGTACTAGTATCTCACAATTTGTTTGATTTCACAAATTGTTATTATGTAGTCAGATATATAGTTTAAAACTATATCCCTAAAAACTGAGAAATCACCCATCTTATTCAGAATGGATGATTTCAAGAAATTATTTAATATCAGCTTCTGCTGGTAGATAAGTGTCTCCAAAGAATTGTTTAGACAACTTTTCAAGAGTTCCGTCTTTGTAGAGTTCTTGGATACGTTTGTCTACAAATGTTTTCAACTCATCTTGACCTTTAGCAAGAAGTGGGTAAACGTAAGGTTGTTGGTCGCTTGGAAGTTCAATGACTTTCAAGTTATCCAAGCCCTGGTTCTTGATGACTGTTTCAACACCGATTTTATCAAAAATCTTGTAGTCAAACTGGCCATCGCTCAAGCGTCCCATGATTTGTTGGAAGTCTGCTCTAGTGTAGTTAAGGACAGTTGGATTATCTGAGTGTTGTTTGTTGTAGTCTTCTAACTGTTTAGCAGATGTTGTCCCTTGAACAACTTCTGTTGATTTTCCACCGATATCATCAAGTGATTTGATGCTAGAGTCGTCCTTCTTCACTACAAGAACGTTAGGGTTTTTAGCTGTTGGAGCTGCATAAAGGTATTTTTCAGCACGTTCTTTGGTGTAGCTGATGTTGTTAACTGCCATTTGGTAACGGTCAGCATCAAGTCCTGCAAAGACTCCTGACCACTCTGTCTTCTCAAACTTGACATCATACTTGTCAGAGTCTTTAAAGATAGCGCGAACCACTTCAATTTCATAACCAGTCAATTCACCATTTTCTTCATAGTTGAATGGTTTTGGTGAAGCATTGGTTGCAACGATAATTTCTTTCTTGCTAGTTGCTTCTCCTTCTTTCTTAGCACCACCTGAGCAAGCTGCTAACACACCTGCAGCAACAAGAGCAAGGGCCGCAAGAGATGAGTATTTAACGATTTTTTTCATGTCATTTCCTCCAAAATAGAATACCTTATAATCTTAACAGAAAAAGAGCATTTACGCCATTATATGATATCTATCTCTGTGATAAATTTTCTTTATAGCTCATTTAAAAGACCAAACGCAAGACGGCAATCAAGACCACTCCAAAGAGAACTGTTCCGACAAGATTGCGGTAGCGAAAGGCTACCCAAGCTGTTGGAAAGACTGCTAAGAAGTCCAGCCATTTGATTTGAGGAAAGCTACCAACCTTACCTGTCACTACGCTTGAAAGAATCAAGGCAAAGATAATAGAAACAGGCAAGAACTTCAAAAAACGCTCAACGATCGCAGGCAAGCCCTTATACTTGACCAAGATGAAGGGAATCATACGGGGAATCCAAGTCACAAGACCAGAGAAAATAACTGCTAATAAAAGATACTTACTGACCATCTAAAACCACCCCCATTGTACAACCTAGCAAGGTCGCAAACAAAACAGCTAGCGACTGAGACACCACTGTTAAGAGTAAAAAGAAGGACACCGCAACAACTGCTAGGATAATGAGCAGATTGCGGACAGGAATCCGTCTTTGCATAATCTGGAATTGCGAAGCAAAAATTCCAATGAACATCCCAACCAGGGCAAAATCCAATCCAAAGATTTCTGGATTTGGAAGCAGACCACCCAGAGCCGTTCCGACAACTGTTCCCACAAACCAAGCCACATAGCTGTTGAGATTGTTCCCGTGCATCCACATAGGATTGACCTTGTCTGCATGGGCTAATTCGCCCATCAAGACGCCATAGGTCTCATCTGTCAAGATACTAGACATACCGATATTGTGCCAGAGACTGGTATGACGGAAATAGGTTGACGCATGCAAACTCAACAAAAAGAGACGCAAATTAATCAAAAAGACCGTCATAGCAATAGCTGCCACAGGTGCTTGAACCGCAATCAGTGCCAGCATGGCAAACTGGGCACTCCCAGCATAAACAAAGAGGCTCATCAAGCCCATCTCAACAGGTGTCACATAGGGCGCACCGATAATCCCACAGGCAAGGCCAATACTGACATAACCAAGAGCCGTTGGCATGGCTGCCTGCGCCCCCTCCCAAAATCCTTTTTCTTTCATCTTTCTCCTCATATTGTCTTAATAAATAGGCTGAAAAGGCTCCAGCCACAGCATGGACTATTATAACACATTCAGGAAAGAGAAAAAAGTCTGCTGATTGTAATCAGACAGACTCTATTTTATTCCATAGTATCAAAAGCAAGACTTGGTTTGGCATTGAGGTCCAAGCTTGCGAAGTTTTCTTTGTTCCACTCGCTGACGCTGGCATAGGCAATCATTCCTGCATTGTCTCCGCAAAGGCGCAGAGGAGGAATGATGACATTGACATCTGTAATTTCAGTTGCTAGGCGTTCTCTGAGACCTTTATTGGCTGCCACACCACCTGCCACGACAAGAGTTTTAACAGGGTATTTCTCCAAAGCCTTCTTAGTTTTGGCCATAAGAATATCCAGTACAGCTGCTTGGAAGGAAGCACACAAATCCTCTGTAGACAGACTTTCTCCCTTTTGCTCGGCATTGTGGTGAAGATTGATAAAGGCAGATTTCAAACCTGAGAATGAAAACTCTAGATTATCTTCCTTAATCATGGCACGGGGAAAATCATAAATATCCTGCCCCTGATGAGCTAGCTCATCAATCTCACGACCTGCAGGATAGGTCAAGCCCATGACACGGCCGACCTTATCATAGGCCTCACCAACCGCGTCATCTCGCGTTTCCCCAACAATCTTGTAGTCACCAGCCTCAGAAACATAAACCAACTCTGTGTGTCCACCGCTGACCAAGAGGGCTAGCAAGGGAAACTCCAAAGGCTCCACACTCTGAGCGGCCATGAGGTGACCAGACATGTGGTTAACAGGAATCAGCGGAAGTCCATGAGCCCAAGCAAAGGCCTTAGCAGCTGACAAACCGACTAGTAAGGCTCCGACCAAGCCCGGTCCATAGGTAACCGCCACAGCTGTCACGTCCTCTTCGGTAATCCTTGCTTCTGCTAATGCCTCCTCAATACAGGCTGTAATGACCTCGACATGGTGACGACTGGCTACTTCCGGCACTACGCCCCCAAAACGTTTGTGACTCTCAATTTGACTAGCAATGACATTGGACAAGAGCTCATCATCGTTTTTCAAGACGGCAACACTGGTCTCATCACAGGATGTCTCAAATGCTAAAATATATCTATCCTTCATCTATTTCTCTCTTCATGATGATGGCGTCCTCGACTGGATCATGGTAGTAGGCCTTTCGCTCAGCGATGACCGCCATCTTTTCTTTCTTGTAAAATGTTTGCGCTCGATGATTTGACTTTCTGACTTCTAGGAAAATCTCCTTATCTGTCGGCAATTGAGCAAACAAGGCTGAGGCAATCCCCTGACCCTGATAAGCTCCTTTGACAGCGATTTGCAGGACTTCTGCCTCAAAGATATTTTCCTGCACAGCTAGAAAGCCAATCACTTCTGCCCCATCATAAGCCAGAGCATACCAAGTCTGATCTTGGGACAGGTCTGCTTGAATTTGTTCCAGCGTCCAAGGACTAACTGAGTAAACATCCACCATGACAGCGTAGATGGCTTGAGCCAAGTCAGGTTGCTGTTGGATTCGTTTGATCTCTATCATAGGCGTTTAATGTAAGACTCGCCAGATTCGGTGTGATTCTTGAGCCAGTTTTCCTCAGCCTCGACTCGTTTGAGGTAATTCGGCACAAAATCATGCAAGGAGTCTGCTCCCTTGTCCCAGGCCCAGAGAGCTAGATTAGCTGCATTTGGCAAGGTTTCTTTGTAATTAGTCCTTGGCAAGTGTTCTTGAATCTGCTCAACAAAGGGGCCAACTTCTCCGACAAAGGTTACCTGACTAGCCCCCTTGATTAACTCAATCACTCGCTCAAAGGGCAGGTGTGCTTCTGGCATGACAGATTTAGCATTTTCATAAAATCCTGCGTAAACATTGTTGCGACGAGCATCCATCAAAGGGACGAACAAGCCTTCTTGTTGGTATGGCACCAGAGCCAAGAGGCTAGACATACCAACTAACTCGATGTTCAGAGTATGAGCCAGAGTTTTGGCAGTTGCCACCGCAATTCGCAAGCCTGTGTAGCTACCTGGCCCTTCTGCCACCACGATTCGGTCCAAGTCCTTGGGTGTCCAATCCAAACTTGCCATCAAAAAATCGATGGCAGGCATGAGGGTAATACTGTGATTTTTCTTAATATTAATCGTCGTCTCGGCAAGAACCTGCTTGTCCTCTAAAATAGCGAGAGAAAGAGCCTTGCTAGACGTATCAAAAGCTAATACTTTCATAACACATTCCTATCTTTTTGTCTGCTTACTATTATACTACAAAAGCTGGCACATGGGAATTTTCTTTGCCCCCAAACAAAAATGCCCCAGCATGAGCAGGGCATCTAAGCATTTAATCCAAAGTAAAATACAAACCAAACGACATAGGTTACGAGGAGGAGAAAAAGAGAGTAGAGAGTCACAAAGGTAATTTTCCACAAGAACTTGGTTTGTCGTCGTTCCAGTTTGGCAAATAGAAGATTCCCCGCATAAACGCAAGCAACAAAAACAATAAAAGCTACCAAACGAGCTCCGATAGCAAAAGCAAATAAGTTATACATAGGGCAACCTCCTTGACTTAAAATCTATCTGGAATTATGACAAACAATAAAACTCATTTCCATTATCAAAATAACATATTTTCTTTATTTTTGCAAACGATTACCAAAGAAATCGTCCTGTGACCTTCTCGTTTCCGTCTTTTACTAATTTTTCATTTTGTGGTATAATTGAAATAATTGTAACGAATCAAGGTCAATCTAGACACAAAATGGAATGAAATCAAGCAAATCTCTGCTAAAAGTTTGGAATAAGCTGACCTGTAAATAGAAAGGAACTATATGATTTACAAAGTTTTTTATCAAGAAACAAAAGAACGTAGCCCACGTCGTGAAACTACACGCGCACTTTACCTAGACATCGATGCCAACTCAGAACTTGAGGGCCGTATCGCTGCTCGCCAACTTGTCGAAGAAAATCGCCCAGAGTACAATATCGAGTATATCGAACTCTTGTCTGACAAATTGCTAGATTACGAAAAAGAAACTGGCGCCTTCGAAATTACGGAGTTCTAATATGGCCTACACTCTTAAACCTGAAGAAGTCGGCGTTTTTGCCATCGGTGGTCTGGGAGAAATCGGGAAAAACACATACGGGATTGAATACCAAGACGAGATTATCATCGTAGATGCTGGGATTAAATTCCCAGAAGATGACTTGCTTGGTATCGACTATGTCATTCCTGACTACTCTTACATCGTGGACAATATCGACCGCGTCAAGGCTGTTTTGATTACCCACGGACACGAGGACCACATCGGTGGGATTCCTTTCCTGCTCAAGCAGGCAAATGTCCCTATCTATGCTGGACCACTTGCCTTGGCTTTGATCCGTGGGAAACTCGAAGAACACGGCCTCTTGCGCAACGCCAAACTTTACGAAATCAACCACAACACTGAGTTGACCTTTAAAAATCTCAAGGCAACTTTCTTTAGAACGACTCACTCTATTCCAGAGCCTTTGGGGATTGTCATTCATACTCCTCAAGGAAAAATCGTTTGTACAGGTGACTTCAAGTTCGACTTTACTCCAGTTGGAGAACCTGCAGACTTGCACCGTATGGCTGCCCTTGGTGAAGAAGGCGTGCTCTGTCTCCTGTCTGACTCAACAAATGCGGAAGTACCAACCTTTACCAACTCTGAAAAAGTCGTTGGCCAGTCCATCATGAAGATTATCCAAGGCATCGAAGGACGTATCATCTTTGCATCCTTTGCCTCAAATATCTTCCGTCTCCAGCAAGCAACAGAAGCTGCTGTTAAGACTGGGCGCAAGATCGCTGTCTTTGGTCGTTCTATGGAAAAGGCCATTGTCAACGGAATCGAGCTCGGCTACATCAAAGCGCCTAAGGGAACCTTTATCGAGCCAAATGAAATCAAAGACTACCCTGCAGGCGAGATTCTTATCCTCTGTACAGGTAGTCAGGGTGAACCTATGGCGGCCCTCTCTCGTATCGCCAACGGAACCCACCGTCAGGTACAACTCCAACCAGGCGATACGGTTATCTTCTCTTCTAGTCCGATCCCTGGAAACACTACTAGCGTCAACAAGCTGATTAACATCATTTCTGAAGCTGGTGTCGAAGTTATCCACGGTAAGGTTAACAATATCCATACATCTGGACACGGTGGTCAGCAAGAGCAAAAACTCATGCTCCGCTTGATTAAGCCAAAATACTTCATGCCTGTCCACGGTGAATACCGCATGCAAAAAGTCCACGCTGGACTAGCGGTAGATACTGGTGTTGAGAAGGACAATATCTTTATCATGAGCAATGGTGATGTGCTTGCCCTTACTGCTGACTCAGCTCGTATTGCAGGCCATTTCAACGCCCAAGATATCTATGTAGATGGAAATCGTATCGGTGAAATCGGTGCTGCTGTCCTCAAGGATCGTCGTGATCTATCTGAAGACGGTGTCGTTCTGGCAGTCGCAACTGTTGACTTCAAATCGCAGATGATTTTGTCTGGCCCAGATATCCTTAGTCGAGGCTTTGTCTACATGAGAGAGTCGGGTGACTTGATTCGCCAAAGCCAACGTATCCTCTTCAATGCGATTCGTATCGCACTGAAAAACAAGGATGCTAGCGTTCAATCTGTCAATGGTGCCATTGTCAACGCTATTCGCCCCTTCCTCTATGAAAATACAGAACGTGAACCGATTATCATCCCAATGATCCTCACACCAGATGAAGAATAAATTATAAAACAGCCCCGTCCTCGGAGCTGTTTTTCTCTATGCTTTCTTTTCTTGATTTTTAGAAATACTACGATTTTTACCTTCCAGATACACCATCAAAATAGAAATATCTGCTGGGTTTACTCCCGAAATACGGCTGGCTTGGCCGATGGTTTCTGGATTGATAAGTTTGAACTTCTGACGGGCTTCTGTTGCGATAGAATCAATGTCATCCCAGTCGATATTGGCTGGAATGCGTTTTTCTTCCATACGTTTCATCTTAGCAACCTGATCCATGGCTTTAGAAATATAGCCTTCGTACTTGATTTCTGTTTCAATCAATTCGATAATCTTGTCATCCAAGTCCTCTGCAGCTGGTCCGATGAAAGCCACCACATCTTGATAAGAAACTTCTGGACGACGAAGGAATTCCTTGGCTGTCACTGCATCGGTCAACGGCTTGAAGCCCATCTCCTCAACCTTGGCATTGGTTTCCTTTACTGGCTTGAGTTTGATGCTGTCTAGGCGCTTCATCTCATTGTCAAATTGATTTTTCTTGATTTCAAAACGAGCCCAGCGTTCATCGTCAACAAGGCCAATCTCGCGTCCCATCTCTGTCAAACGCATATCGGCATTATCATGGCGGAGAATGAGACGGTATTCAGCACGACTGGTCAATAGACGGTAGGGTTCAATGGTTCCCTTGGTCACCAAATCGTCAATCATCACCCCGATATAACCGTCACTGCGCTTCAAAATCAATTCAGGCTTGCCTTGGATTTTCAAAGCCGCATTGATACCCGCGATAATCCCTTGGCCAGCAGCCTCTTCGTAACCTGACGTTCCATTGGTCTGACCAGCAGTGAAAAGTCCGGAGATTTTCTTGGTTTCCAGAGTCGCACGTAACTGGTGCGGCAAGACCATGTCATACTCAATGGCATAACCTGTTCGCATCATCTCTGCATTTTCCAAACCTTTGATAGAATGAACCAGCTCACGCTGTACATCCTCTGGCAGACTGGTTGATAGGCCTTGAACATAGACTTCCTCTGTATTGCGACCTTCTGGCTCAAGGAAGAGTTGGTGGCGTTCCTTGTCCGCAAAGCGCACAATCTTGTCCTCAATTGACGGACAGTAACGAGGCCCTACTCCCTTGACCACACCTGTAAACATAGGCGCACGGTGGAGGTTGTTTTGGATAATCTCATGACTGGTACCATTGGTATAGGTCAACCAGCATGGCACTTGATCTTTGACATAGTCCTCATCACGCGAGGTATAAGAGAAGTGGTTTGGTGCTTCATCTCCTGGCTGAATCTCTGTCACATCGTAGTTGATAGAGGAAGCCTTGACACGTGGAGGGGTTCCTGTCTTGAAACGACCGATTTCGAGGCCCAGTTCCTTGAGATTGTCAGCAAGGTTAATAGAAGCTAGGCTGTGGTTAGGTCCTGATGAGTACTTGAGATCTCCGATGATGATTTCCCCACGAAGAGCAGTCCCTGTCGTCACAATAACAGCCTTGGCAGCATATTCTTGATGGGTCGCTGTACGCACACCGACAACCTTGCCGTCTTCCACCAAAATCTCATCAATCATAGTCTGACGAAGGGTCAGATTTTCTTGATTTTCAACCGTCTTGCGCATTTCCTTGGAGTAAAGCTCCTTGTCAGCCTGCGCACGAAGGGCACGAACGGCAGGACCTTTCCCAGTGTTGAGCATCTTCATCTGGATGTAAGTCTTGTCAATGGTTTTGGCCATCTCGCCACCGAGGGCATCAACTTCACGCACGACAATCCCTTTGGCAGAACCACCGATAGAGGGGTTACAAGGCATGAAAGCCAGCATTTCAATGTTGATAGTCGCAAGCAAGACCTTACAGCCCATACGGCTAGCGGCCAAGGAAGCCTCGACCCCAGCGTGTCCTGCACCGATTACAATAATATCGTATTCTTCAGTAAAATTATATGTCATGTTTCTCTCCTATTCCTCAAGATGAATGTGTCGCAGTTGGCCGTCCCAAACTGGTAGGGCTGTTTTTAAAAAGGCTGGGACTAGTTGGAAATCCTGAAGCTGGTCCAAGTCAATCCACTCACAGGGTTGCCTTTTCTCATCTTCCTGCATGGTCAATGGGGCATCTTCAAGCAAATCCACCAGATAATGAAACTCGATATTGTGATAGGAAACACCGTCCTGTTCAAAACAATTTTCAACCACAAAAGCTAGCTGCCCAGCTTGAGCTTTAACACCCAGTTCTTCCCTCACTTCACGAACTACTGCGTCTTCCGTGCTTTCATTGACTTGAATCGCACCGCCAATTGTGTAATACTTGCCCTTTTCTTTGGTGACTAGAAGCTTACGATTTTGGACAATCAAAGCTGTCCCCCGAACACCAAAAACCGTATTTCCAACTTTGGTCCGAAAGTCTTGCTGAGTCATTCTTGTCCTTTCCCTTAAACGACATAAAAACAGTCAAAACTCCAAAGAAGTGCAGGACAAAAAAGCCTGCAACATCCATGAGCTTTGACCATCATTTCTATTGCTTTTATTATTGTAGCAAATTGAGAAAATTTGTCAATCTAAATGTACTGACAAACTTGTCCGTCACGGTAAGCATTGTCAATCAAACCACCACCGAGACACTCATCTCCATCGTAAAAGACAACTGCCTGTCCTGGTGTAATCGCGCGTTGCGGTTCTGCAAAGATAACCTCTGCCTTGTTTCCTTTGACATGGACAGTCACCTTAGAATCAGGCTGACGGTAGCGGAATTTAGCCGTACATTCTAGCGTAAATTCCTCGGGCATGTCACGAGTAAAGTGGACTTGGCTAGCCTCTAGACTGGTTGACATGAGCGAATCATGATAGAAGCCTTGGCCGACATAGAGGATATTCTTGCTCAGGTCTTTTCCGACAACAAACCACGGCGCGTTGTCACCACCGTGTTGGCCACCGATACCGAGACCACCACGCTGACCAATCGTATAGTACATAAGACCTGCATGCTCGCCCATATCGCGACCATCTACAGTCATCATGCAACCAGGCTGAGCTGGCAGGTAGTTGCTGAGAAAGTTCTTAAAGTTCTTTTCTCCGATAAAGCAAATCCCTGTCGAGTCTTTCTTCTTGGCAGTCGCAAGGCCTGCTTCTTCTGCTAGTCTGCGAACTTCAGACTTTTCCAAATGTCCTAGTGGGAACATGGTTTTTTGAAGTTGTTCTTGCGAAAGTTGGCTGAGGAAATAGGTCTGATCCTTGCCATTGTCCACACCGCGAAGCATGTGAACAGTGCCATCCTCATCACGCGCCACTCGGGCATAATGCCCAGTCGCTACATAGTCTGCCCCCAAGGTCATGGCATAGTCCAAAAAGGCCTTGAACTTGATTTCCTTGTTGCACATAACATCTGGATTTGGCGTGCGTCCTGCACGGTATTCCGCTAGGAAATACTCGAAAACGCGGTCCCAGTACTCTTTTTCAAAATTGACAGAGTAGTAGGGAATGCCGATCTGGTCTGCCACCGCAGCCACATCCTTGTAATCTTCGGTCGCCGTACAGACGCCGTTTTCATCTGTGTCGTCCCAGTTCTTCATGAAGATACCGATCACATCGTAGCCCTGCTCCTTGAGAAGAAGAGCCGTCACCGACGAATCGACACCACCACTCATCCCCACAACAACACGTGTTTTAGAGTTATCACTCATGGTAAGTCTCCCATCTATTCGTTTATTCACGATTGAAGGTCGTGTGTGCTTTAACGATTGAAGGTCGCTTGAGCAGTATTCATTATAACACGCTTGGTTGGAGAAGACAAGAAAGAGGCTGATAATCTGACATTCTATTTAATAGAAACAGAAATATAATTACAAAAAGGGCAATGAACAGTTAAATCTCGATTCTATTTATAAACTTATTTATAAAATAAGCTAAAAATGATATACTGTAATGAGGAGGAAATCGTACATGATCCCTTTAAGATACTACCATCCATGTACGTAGTACGATTGTGAAAAACTACAAAGATATTCTAACATCAAAAAATACTATTTTTACTATCATTATTGTTGTAGGTCTTGGACTTTTAATAGGTTTAGTCATTCATCAAGAACATATCCAAGCAGATAGAGGGAACATCGCTCTCAGCAAACAACATAAGAATGGACAAGATGTCGAACAAGTAAAAAATGCCATTAAAGACTTCAATATTGATTCTGAAACGATTATAGAGGATTGGAAAAAAATTCAAGAATTAAAGCCGACCACTGACGAAGGCAAAAAGACATTAGCAGATTTTCTTACTTCTACGGCCGATAAAATCACTAATCATTATACTGAAAAAGCTTTAAAATTGGATATAAAGGAATCCGATAACCAATTCGAAGATAAACAAACACTTGAAACAGCCATCACTTCCTTACAAAAAATACTAGAAATTATTAAAAGTGTCAATTCCACAAGCGAACAAGCCACTATTGATGAAAAAATAAAACCCATTCAAGAACTGATTTCTAAATTCCAAAAGCAAGTTGAAGTCTTGACCAAAAAAGAAGAAGAACAAAAGTCTAATAAAAAAGAAACAGAAACGACTAGTAACGTTGAGGGAAGAGAAAGCTATTCTTCAGAAGGAGGTAGCTACACTCCAAACTATACTGAGTCAAATAGGAACAGATATAATTCACAAGCACCTGCAAGCGAGCAATATTCATCTGATGGTGCTAGAAGTGGGGGAAACACTGCTACCAATACACGAGATCAAGCTACTGATACTGCAGGAACCCAAGGAGATACGAATACCAATAGTAATAATGCTGAAGTTCGCGATACCAACAGTAATAATCGCACTAATTCAGCTGGAGAAACTCCAGAATCCCGTCAGCCGTAAGCAATCTGTCATTACTACTATTTAAAAATTGTCTTTTGTCAAATAAAAGCACACAAAAAGAGCCATCAAAGGCTCTTTTTCTATTTCTTAATACCAGCCGTTGTTAAGCCAGAAGTTTTTAGCAGCAGTCCATGAACCGTAACGTCCTGCAACATAGGCATCTGCCACACGTTCTTGGTTAGCAGCTGAGTAGTCACCATTCAAGTATGAATCTGTCAATTGGTAACGTCCGATATATTGGCCGTTTGTAGCTGTGTAGCTACCACCTGATTCTTTTTGAGCAATCCATTCTTTAGCTTCTGCTTCAGATCCGCTTACAGTTGCAGCTGGTGCTGAAGTTTCTGCTGTAGTAACAGTTTCTTCTGCTGCAGGTGCGCTTGCCACTGGAGCTGCTTCTTCTGCTACTTCTGTAGTTTCTGCTGCTGGAGCTGAAACAGTTTCATCTTGAGCAGCTGGTGCTGCATAAGTAGTTGGCGCTGGTGTTGCAGCAGGCGCTACAGGGCCATCGATAACCAACTCTTGACCAACATAAATCATATGGATGTTGTCAATGTGGTTGTTTTCTGCCAATTTCTCAACAGTTGTGTTGTGAGTTTCAGCGATTTCTGAAAGTGTATCACCTTCTTTAACAGTGTAAGTTGATGATTCTTGGGCAGATACAAATGATGGAGCAAATACTGTAAACAAGGCAGCTACTCCTGCAAGAGTTGTTTTAATCTTTTTAGTTGTTGATTTCATATTCGAAAATTCTCCTTCTTTCTATAGTTCTATCATACCCTTTAAATATTACTGTTTCTTAACACTTTTATGTAGAAATATTACAAAATTATTTTTTATTTCCCTAAACAAGCTATTTTTTGTTACAAAAGATGCTTTTTTATGCTATTTGTAGTGTAAAAAGGTTTCCATCCACAATTAAAGTCAAGACCCTCATTCTTTGATATAATAGAGATAAGAATTTTTATAAGGGGAAACTGATGAAATCACTTCGTTTTCAATCTGTCTTTGATATCATCGGACCAGTTATGATTGGCCCATCTAGTAGCCATACCGCTGGTGCTGTTCGTATTGGGAAGATTGTCTCTTCCATTTTTGATGATACTCCGACAGAAGTCGAATTCCAACTATTTAACTCATTTGCCAAGACCTATCGTGGTCACGGAACAGACCTAGCCCTTGTTGCTGGTATTTTGGGCATGGATACAGATGATCCTGAAATTCCAAATAGTCTGGAAATTGCCCACAAGCGTGGCATCAAGATTGTCTGGACCATTCAGAAAGACAGCAATGCCCCGCACCCTAATACCACTAAAATTACCGTTAAAAATGCCCACAAGACCATCAGCGTGACTGGTATTTCTATCGGTGGCGGGAATATTCAGGTAACGGAACTCAATGGCTTTGCTGTCTCTCTCAATATGAATACACCGACTATCATCATTGTTCATCAAGATATTCCAGGTATGATTGCCCTCGTAACAGAGGCTCTTTCACGCTATGGTATCAATATCGCCCAGATGAATGTTACTCGTGAAAAAGCTGGTGAAAAAGCTATTATGATTATCGAAGTTGACAGTCGCAACTGTGATGAGGCCATCGAAGAAATTCGAAAAATCCCTCATCTCCACAATGTCAATTTCTTTAAATAGGAGGAAGCATGTTTTATTCTATCAAAGAATTGGTCGAGCAAGCAGATCTGGACTTTCAAGGAAATGTCGCAGAACTCATGATTACAACAGAGTTTGAATTGACCGGTCGCGAACGTGAAGAAGTCCTCCTTCTCATGGAACGCAATCTGGAAGTCATGAAAGCCTCTGTCCAACTTGGCCTCAATGAAAATAAATCTCGTAGTGGCCTGACAGGTGGAGATGCTGCCAAATTAGATTACTACATCAAAAACGGAAAAACTCTGTCAGATTACACGATTCTCTCTGCTGCCCGAAATGCTATTGCAGTCAATGAGCACAATGCCAAAATGGGCTTGGTCTGTGCTACTCCGACCGCAGGAAGTGCTGGCTGTCTGCCTTCCGTTCTCACTGCTGCTATTGAAAAATTAGACCTCAACCACGAGCAACAGCTGAATTTCCTCTTTGCTGCCGGTGCCTTTGGACTAGTCATCGCAAACAATGCCTCTATCTCAGGTGCTGAGGGCGGTTGCCAGGCCGAAGTCGGTTCTGCCTCTGCTATGAGTGCTGCAGCCTTGACTCTAGCTGCCGGTGGAACACCTTATCAGGCCAGTCAGGCCATTGCCTTTGTCATTAAAAATATGCTAGGCCTCATCTGTGACCCTGTTGCCGGCTTGGTCGAAGTTCCCTGTGTCAAACGCAATGCCATGGGAGCTAGCTTTGCCTTCATCGCAGCAGACATGGCTTTGGCAGGTATCGAATCTAAAATCCCTGTGGATGAGGTTATCGATGCCATGTACCAAGTAGGAGCAAGCATGCCAACTGCCTTTCGTGAAACAGCTGAAGGTGGACTCGCTGCCACCCCTACTGGTCGTCGCCTCCAAAAAGAAATTTTCGGAGAATAAGCTTATCAAATAGGAGAAACCATGACCTCTATCACAGCTATCTTTTTCGATCTGGATGGAACCCTCGTTGACAGTTCTATCGGGATTCACAATGCCTTTACTCATACATTTAAGGAGCTGGGGGTGCCTAGCCCTGATGCCAAAACTATTCGTGGTTTTATGGGGCCGCCTCTCGAAAGTAGTTTTGCGACCTGCCTTCCCAAAGAACTAATCTCTGAAGCCGTACAGATATACCGTTCTTACTACAAAGTAAAAGGCATCCATGAAGCTCAACTCTTTCCTCAGATTCTAGACTTGCTTGAGAAGTTATCGAGCAATTACCCTCTTTATATCACCACTACAAAGAATACCCCTACCGCTCAAGACATGACTAAAAACTTGGGGATCCATCAGTTCTTTGATGTCATTTATGGTTCCAGCCCTGAAGCACCCCATAAGGCAGATGTCATTCGCCAAGCCTTGCAGACACATCAACTAGCACCGAAACAAGCCATCATCATCGGCGATACCAAGTTTGATATGCTGGGAGCCCAAGAAACAGGCATTCAGAAATTGGCCGTCACTTGGGGATTTGGAGAGCAAGCAGATCTACTAAACTATCAGCCTGATTATATCGCTCACAAACCCATAGAAGTTTTGGAGTATTTTCAATAACATAGACTGGGTGACAACTCTATTTCAGAAGAAAATGGAGTAATACTCAATGAAAATCAAAGAGCAAACTAGGAAAGTAGCCGCAGGCTGCTCAAAACACTGTTTTGAGGTTGTAGATGGAACTGACGTAGTCAGGAACATATTTCTACGGCAAGGCGACGTTGACGTGGTTTGAAGAGATTTTTGAAGAGTATAAGTCTCTACATAACAAAATGCATATTACCAAGGTTCTTCAGACCTGATAATATGCATTTTTCTTTTTTATTCAACGTGGGTTGTTTGATTGGCAAAGGCGATAATAGCTTGCTTCAACTCATCTCCACTAAGAGTGCGGAACTCTTCAATCTTTTGATCGATGGCTTCTAGAGGCATGACATTGACCTTACCCACGAAAATCTTATCCATAACTTGGTTATCAACGAGTTCGGTTGATACCAAGAGTTCTTCGTAGAGTTTTTCACCTGGACGGATTCCAACTTCAACAATTGGAATTTCGCTCTCAGTGTGTCCACTTAGAAGGACCATTTTCTTAGCCAAGTCATAAATCTTGACTGGTTTACCCATATCAAGGATAAAGACTTCTCCATCTTTAGCATAAGCACCAGCATGGATGACCAGACGGCTAGCTTCTGGAATGGTCATAAAGTAACGGGTCATGCGGAAGTCTGTCACCGTTACAGGCCCACCTTCAGCAATCTGACGTTCAAAGACTGGAATGACACTACCACGGCTACCAAGTACATTCCCAAAACGAACTGCACAGTAGGTTGATTGGCTACGTTGGTTAAAGCCAGTAACAATCAACTCAGCTACGCGCTTGGTTGCTCCCATAACATTTGGTGGATTAACCGCCTTATCTGTCGAAATCATAACCATCTTAGGTACTTTAGCTTCATCAACAGCTCTAGCAACATTGTAGGTTCCACGGATATTGTTTTTGAAGGCTTCTTTTGGATTGCGCTCCATCATAGGAACGTGCTTGTGGGCTGCCGCATGATAAACAATAGCTGGCTTGTACTGTTCAAAGACTTGCAACAAACGGTCATAGTCTTGAATATCGGCAATAACTGGTACATAATCAATGCCTTGGAATGTACGAATCAATTCATGATAAATAAGGTAGACTGAGTTTTCCCCGTGACCGAGCAAGACGATGCGTTCAGGATTGAAACGACTAACTTGGCGACAGATTTCAGAACCGATTGAGCCACCAGCACCTGTGACTAAGATTGTCTTACCTGTCAGTTCTGCGCCCAGACGCGATTCATCAAGACGAATTTCCTGACGACCCAAAAGGTCTGTGATATCAATCTTCTGGAAGCCTCCACCTGCTTGGTGAAGTCCTTGAACAACCGTTTCAACTTTAGGCATCTTGTAACATTTGACACCCAGTTTATTACACATCTGCAAGATACGCTCATATTCTGACGGGTCAAGTGACGGAATCGCAACGATAACACGCTCGATTTGATGGCGTTTGGCTAATTCAGGCAGATCATCATATGAACCCAAAACAGGGATTCCACCAAGTTTTTGACCCTTTTTCTTCGCATCCTTATCCAAAATACCGACAAGTTCTAATTCACTAGTTGGATGTTGGTAACTATCCATAAAGAGAGCTCCACCATCACCGGCACCAATCAAGAAGGTCCGACGGTGTTCTCCATCACCACTTCCCTTTTTGCGTTTGGAGTAGATTAACTGCCAAGTAATACGTGGCAATAAAATCAAGAAAGTACTCAATAAGATAAAGAGCACGATAAAACGGATGGAGAAGAGAGGCAAGAAGGCATAGCAGATACTATATGACAAGATACTGCTAGCAGTCACACCAAAAAAGATTTTCATGAAATCCGTAATCTTGCTGTAACGACTAATACTAGCGTTCAATCCCCAAAATCCAATCATCAATTGATAGAACAGGAAGGCCAAACTCGTATAGATAATGTAGTCAACAGGTGCTGGATTAATCAATCCGTAGAATAAAATATAAGATACAATGATGGAAACCACCATACTCAAAATATCAAATATTCCCCAGAAAACCTGTTTTTGTTGTTTATTTAAAATTTCCACCAGATCAATCACATAATCTGTGAGTTTTTTATTCATAGAAGTTTACTCCTCCTTAAAAGAGTCGAATAGTTATATTGTTATTATAACACTTTTTCTCTAGTTTACGATTTGCTACAATCTTTTACTTGCTTTTTCTTAACAGTTTCATAAAAATAAACTGTCGGACAAATCCGGGACAAAGGGCAACAATCATCTGAATCGCAACACTCTTGGCATATTCCATGTAAGAAATTTGCCCTCTCTTCAGCATGCGCTGACGAGCTTGACGATAGAGTTTGAGATAACGCAGTCCCCCACGACGCTCAAACATTCCTGCTCCAACACGAACCTTACACAAGATTTGATCCAGATTTCCAGTCTTAGCTCCTGCAGCAATCATATTGAGCCAGAGGAGGTCATCCTCCATATAAAGGCCATCCTCATAGTTGCCTGCCTTGAGAACCATGTCCTTCTTGAACATGACAGTCATGTGGTTAAAGGCACTTCTCATCCTTTGATAAGCTACAATATCTGCATGCTGGGTTGGAACACGACGGTAAGAAACAATCTCATCAGGATTGTCAATAAACTCTGCAATATGTCCACCTAATAGGTCGAGCTTCTCCTTCTCCATTAGCTGAACCTGTTTCTCAAAACGGTCTGGAACAGCTATATCATCCGTATCCATACGAGCGATGATGTCGTACTGACACTGCAAAATACCCTGTCGAAGAGCCAGACCCAAACCTTGATTCTGCTCAAGAGGGCAGCGTTTCACTGGAATTTCAGACTGGGCTTCCACCTGGTCTAATACCTGATAGAGCTCAGGTGTCAAAGGCCCATCCTCAACCAGAACTAACTCGCTCGGTTTCAGGGTCTGATTTTGAACACTCTCAATAGCATCCTTTAAAAATGTCGGATTTTCCTTGATATAGACCGACATCAATACGCTGATTTTTTGCTTTTCAGACACAGTTTTTCTCCAATATATAGATTTCCTTCCACTATTTTATCATAATTTTCAAGACTTTCCCATTTTTATCTTGAAAGCCCAAAACCTTACTTGACATTATAGTGAAAAAGCCTTAAAATAAGCTGTTATTAAAATCAGCTAGAAGAGGTATTATATGAAAAAGCAATCACTCTTTTTTGTTCCAGGTATTATACTAATTGGTGTTTCCTTGCGGACTCCTTTTACTGTTTTACCCATTATTTTGGGAGATATTTCGCAAGGACTGGGAGTAGAAGTTAGTTCGCTTGGTGTCTTGACCAGCCTTCCCCTCCTCATGTTTACCCTCTTCTCACTATTTTCTACCCGACTGGCTCAAAAAATCGGCTTGGAGCATCTCTTCACCTACAGCCTTTTCTTCTTGACCATCGGTTCTCTCATTCGACTAATCAATCTGCCCCTGCTCTATCTAGGAACCTTGATGGTTGGGGCAAGTATCGCAGTCATCAATGTGCTGCTCCCTAGTCTTATCCAAGCCAATCAACCAAAGAAAATTGGTTTTCTGACTACCTTATATGTAACTTCTATGGGAATTGCAACGGCTCTGGCTTCCTATCTAGCTGTGCCCATTACACAAGCCAGTTCTTGGAAAGGACTTATCATCCTCCTCACCCTGCTCTGCCTAGCAACTTTTTTGGTCTGGCTACCTAATCACCGTTACAATCACAGACTGGCTCCACAAACCAAACAAAAAAGCAAAACAACGGTTATGCTTAATAAACAGGTCTGGGCAGTGATTGTCTTTGCAGGTTTTCAATCCTTGCTCTTTTACACCGCTATGACCTGGCTACCTACCATGGCTATTCATGCAGGCCTATCCAGTCACGAAGCTGGCTTACTCACTTCTATCTTCTCTCTGATTAGTATTCCTTTTTCAATGACCATCCCAAGCCTGACAACCAGCTTGTCAACTCGCAACCGTCAGCTCATGCTCACTCTGGTCTCACTGGCTGGCGTGGTCGGCATTTCCATGCTCTTTTTCCCAATAGGTAATTTCTTTTACTGGCTTGCCATCCATCTCCTCATCGGAACCGCAACCAGCGCCCTCTTCCCTTATCTCATGGTCAACTTTTCACTCAAGACAAGCGCCCCTGAAAAAACAGCCCAATTGTCTGGTCTATCTCAAACAGGAGGCTATATCCTAGCAGCCTTTGGACCAACGCTATTTGGTTACAGTTTTGACCTTTTCCACTCTTGGGTACCAGCTGTAGCTGCCCTCTTGCTCGTCGATATCATCATGACTGTGGCCCTCTTTACAGTGGACAGAGCTGATAAAATCCTCTAAACTTCTAGTTTTGCCTAGAAGTTTTTTATATATAAAAATTTTACACATATTTCTTGACAGGGCTTTCTTTTAGATGTACAATGTATGTGTAGAAAAATTATATATAAAAATATTACACATTAGAAAAGGAGGTTTCCCCATGTACTTTCCAACATCCTCTGCCTTGATTGAATTTCTCATCTTGGCCGTACTGGAGCAGGATGATTCTTATGGTTATGAGATTAGCCAGACCATTAAGCTTATCGCTAACATCAAAGAATCTACTCTCTATCCCATTCTCAAAAAATTGGAAGGCAATAGCTTTCTGACAACCTATTCTAGAGAGTTCCAAGGTCGCATGCGCAAATACTACTCCTTAACAGACCGTGGTGTGGAGCAGCTCTTGACCCTAAAAGATGAATGGACACTCTATACAGACACTATCAATGGCATTATAGAAGGGAGTATCCGCCATGACAAGAACTGAATACCTGACTCAGCTAGAACTCTATCTCAAGAAACTACCTGAAGCTGACCGCATCGAAGCCATGGACTATTTCAGAGAACTCTTTGACGATGCTGGAGTCGAAGGAGAAGAGGAACTCATCGCTAGCTTGGGAACTCCTAAGGAAGCAGCCCACGAAGTTCTCTCCAATCTCCTCGATAAAAAAATCAATGAAGCGCCTGCTCAAAAGAATAACCGACAAATTTTGCATATCGCCTTGTTAGCCCTACTTGCAGCCCCTATCGGTATTCCTCTGGGAATCGCCATCCTCGTGTCCCTGTTCGCAATCCTTGTGGCAGCCTTGACTGTCATTCTAGCTTTCTTTGCGGTTTCTATACTTGGTATCATCGGCGGATTCCTATTTTTAGTTGAAAGTTTCACTGTTCTCGCCCAAGCCAAATCAGCCTTTATCTTGATTTTTGGTTCTGGTTTACTGGCTATCGGTGCTTCTTCGCTGGTTTTACTAGGTATTTCCTATGTAGCCCGCTTCTTCGGCCTACTCATTGTTCGCCTGGTGCAATTTGTTCTCAAAAAAGGAAAGAGAGGTGACCAGCATGCGTAAATGGACAAAAGGATTTCTCATTTTTGGTGTGGTGACTACCATTATCGGCTTTATCCTGCTTTTTGTAGGTATCCAATCTGACGGGATCAAGAGCCTACTTGCCATGTCCAAGGAGCCTGTTTATGATAGTCGGATGGAAGAGTTGACCTTTGGCAAGGAAGTCGAAAACCTAGAGATCACTCTCCACCAACACGCGCTGACCATCACAGACTCTTTCGATGATCAAATCCACATTTCTTACCATCCATCACTCTCTGCTCACCATGATCTTGTTACGAATCAAAACGACAAAACTCTAAGCCTAACGGATAAAAAACTGTCTGAAACTCCGTTTCTCTCTTCTGGAATTGGCGGGATTCTCCATATCGCAAGTGGCTACTCTCGTCGTTTTGAAGAAGTTATTCTCCAAGTTCCAAAAGGAAGAAGTCTAAAAGGGATCAACGTGTCAGCCAATCGTGGACAAACCACCATCATAAATGCTAGCCTTGAAAATGCAACTCTCAATACAAATGGTTATCTCCTCCGAATTGAAGGAAGTCGTATCAAAAACAGCAAATTCAAAACACCAAATATCATCAATATCTTTAGCACAGAACTGACAGATAGTCAGCTAGAGTCAACAGAAAATCACTTCCATGCTGAAAATATCCAAGTACACGGTAAGGTGGAATTGATGGCGAAAACAGACCTACAACTGCTACTTTCCGAAGAAGAAAAACAAAGAATCAACTTAGATCTTTCAACAAAACATGGTTCTATTCTTCATTTTTTAAGAGAAGGAAGGCGTTCGTTTAACAACGAAGAAAACAAAGCTGAACGATTAAGCAATCCTTATAAAACAGAAAAAGCAGATGCAAAAGATCAACTCATCGCAAGGGCAGAACAGGATATCTATCTACTCAAATCAGAGGAACACGAGTCTTCTTCTAGAAATCGTTGACAAAAGCGCTTACATCTGCTACTATGGAAGCATATTTATCTAACTAAAAAGGAGGTTCTACCATGAAACAAGAATGGTTTGAAAGTAATGATTTTGTAAAAGCAACAAGCAAGAACAAACCTGAAGAGCAAGCTCAAGAGGTTGCAGACAAGACTGAAGAAACGATAGCCGATCTCGATACACCAATTGAAAAAAATACTCAAGTAGAGGAGGAAGTCTCTCAAGCTGAAGTCAAACTGGAAAGCCAGCAAAAAGAGAAAATTGAAACTCCTGAAGACAGTGAAGCGAGAACAGAAATAGAAGAAAAGAAAGCATTAGATTCTACTGAAGAAGAGCAAGATCTTTCTAAAGAAACAGAAAAAGTCACTATAGCTGAAGAGAGTCAAGAAGCACTTCCTCAGCAAAAACCAACCACGAAAGAGCCCCTTCTTATCAGTCAATCCTTAGAAAGTCCCTACATCCCCGACCAAGCTCCAAAATCTACGGATAGATGGAAAGAGCAAGCGCTTGATTTTTGGTCTTGGCTAGTGGAAGCAATCAAATCTCCTACAAGCAGTCTTGAAACAAGTAGCACACACAGTTACACAGCCTTTCTTTTGCTCATTCTGTTTTCTGCATCTTCCTTTTTCTTTAGTATCTACCACATCAAACATGCTTACTATGGACATATAGCAACTATGCATAATCACTTCCCTGAACAATTTGCTTCATTAAATCTCTTTTCGATTATCTCTATCCTAGTAGCAACAACACTCTTCTTCTTTTCATTCCTCTTGGGTAGTTTCGTCGTGAGACGATTTATCCACCAGGAAAAAGACTGGACACTAGAAAAGGTTCTCCAACAATATAGTCAACTCTTGGCAATTCCAATCTTCCTCACTGCCATTGCTAGTTTCTTTGCCTTCTTTGACAGCCTACGATTTACAGCCCTCTTGTGTGTGATTAGCATTGGAATCATTCTACTTGCTAGCCTCCATATCATTACAAGACCTAGTCAATCAAGTGAAACCGACTCCTTCTATCAATTATTCTTGTCTGTCCTTGTGAACGGAGTTATTATCCTCCTCTTCTTTGTAGCTGAGGTAGCACTGATTGGGGATTACCTTCGTATCTTGGCCTTTCTTTAAACTTCAATCCTGTCATCCATGGCAGGATTTTTCTATGTCAAAAAAGCAAGTCACTTGACCTGCTTTACTCTTCTTGTGCTAATGCTTTAAAATCTTTGTCTAAGATGGGTTGCACTTCTAATTGATTGGCATCTAATTGGTGGTAAGATGCTGATGGTAATGACTCTAGGAATTTTGCATAGTCCAAGCGGGCAATGGCTTCATAGTCTTCTGGTTTAGAGCCGTCTCCTGTGATTTGAACCAAGTCAATCTCCCACTGGACTTCCTTATCCACCAATTGCTCAATATAGGCAGCAGGTACAAATGGTTCTCTCGGAAAAACGGTCTTGACGCCTTGAGCCAGATGGTAAACACCGTGCACTTGGCCTTCTCCATCCTGATAGAAGGAAACTCTTGCAAAGTAAGCATCGGTCTCTTGAACCGCACGTACACGTGCTTCAAACTGTACCAAGCCATCTTCCTCTAAAAAGCTTTTCAAATCCTCATGACTAAAGAAAACAGGATTAAAAATTCCTTGACAAATCGTAAAACGAGCTGCAGTGTCTGCTAGATGGGCTTGAATACTTGCTTGGAAATAGGCTTCAAAGTCAAAACCATCTAGCCCTTCAATCTCTGTTCCTGTGTAAGCAAGCAGAGCATCTAAAAATGATTTGATAATCTGCCAGTCTGTCTTCGTGAGTAGGTCAGGAAGATCGACACGGTAAGCCTTTTGATCATCAGCATAGCTAACTTTAAAGAGAAATTGTGATTGCCCCACTATCGCACACTCGATATACTCAAGACGGTTAAGAGGCTGACGGAGATAGACTGCATCATAGCTATGTGACTCCAAACCATCTAACAAGGCCAAGATCGACTTGGCAGTCAAAATTTCCTGTTCTCCTAAAATGCTCTGTTTATTTGGAATAAAAAATGTTTTCGTCATAACTGGACTCCTTTGAAATCGTTTACATATAGTATACCCTATTTTCCTGAAAGATACAGAAACAAACTTTAGATTTTTTAGTAAAAAGCATAGAAAAACAGCCCCTAAGGACTGTTTAATCTTATACAGTAGCTGCTTGATCCAAGCTTTCACCGATAGCGGCTAGACGCTCGACAACTTCAGCTTGTGTCAATTCATGTTCTGAAACATAGCGGTTACGTGGGTGAACACGACACTCGTGTGAACATCCACGAAGGTACTTGTCTTCATTTTCTTCTGATGTCAAGATACGACGGTTACAGAATGGATTTCCACAGTTGACATAACGTTCACATGGTGTTCCATCAAACCAGTCTTTTCCTACGATGGTTGGGTTGACATGGTTGACATCTACGGCAATACGCTCGTCAAAGACATACATTTTCCCATCCCAAAGTTCACCTTGGACTTCTGGGTCTTTACCGTAAGTTGCGATTCCTCCGTGCAATTGGCCGACATCTTTGTAGCCTTCACGGACCATCCAGCCTGAGAATTTCTCACAGCGAACACCACCTGTACAGTAAACCACGACGCGCTTGTCCATGAATTTTTCCTTGTTATCACGAACCCACTGTGGCAACTCACGGAAGTTGCGGATATCTGGGCGGATAGCCCCACGGAAATGTCCTAGGTCATACTCATAATCGTTACGTGTGTCAAGGACAACTGTATCTTCGTCAAGAAGAGCTTCTTTGAACTCTTTTGGAGACAAGTAAGCACCTGTTGTTTCAAGTGGGTTGATGTCGTTATCAAAGTCGTTGTCTTCCAAACCAAGGTGGACAATTTCTTTCTTGTAGCGAACAAACATCTTCTTGAAGGCTTGTTCATTTTCTTCGTCAATCTTGAACCAGAGGTCTTCCATACCTGGGAGGCTGTGAACGTAGTCCATGTATTTTTGAGTTGTTTCGTAGTCACCTGAAACTGTTCCGTTAATTCCTTCGTCAGCGACTAGGATACGACCTTTAAGGCCGATTGATTTACAGAAAGCCAAGTGGTCTGCAGCAAATTGCTCTGCATTTTCAATTGGAGTGTAAAGGTAGTAAAGTAAGACACGAATATCTTTTGCCATAAGATTTGTTCTCTTTTCTATTCTTAAATTTTCAGAATTTTTCATCTAACTATACTAGTATACCTGCTTGAGAAAGCGAATGCAATTTATTTGACTGGAAATTGTAGAAAGGTGCTTATCCCTGCACTTCGTCAGTAGCCATAGCGAATCACAGATAATTCTCTTAATTTTTTGATCTGCTCGGCTTGACCTTCGGACAAACTCAGCTTGTTATCAATCAACACACGTGAGATGTCAACATTCATTTGGCTCAGAATAAACGGAGTAGAGGTCCCATCGTTCTTTAATCGTCTTTTATAACTCACTAACTGATTTTTCAAAGGAGCAAGTTGAGGCGTATCCTTTATATCTTCCAATAGATGATTTATGATCGTCATGGCTTCACAACGTCTTTCGCTTCCTCCAGCAAACCATTTTCGCTTCCTCCAGCAAACCATTTTAATGTTGTCATTCTCATTTTCCTCCTGAAACTCACTTATAAATTTGATAAACTATCATTCCTAACTCTCGCGTCAGTATTTACCCAAACACCCTCTGTAAAAAAGTCAGCAGAAATGGTAAGGTCGCTACAATATTATTAATCACATGCACCGCATAGGAAGGATAAATGCTCCTGGTATAGCGAGTCAAACCAGCAAAGATGATGCCAAATGTTGCAAAGACGAAGATATCTAACAGACTAGGCAGGCTTGAAAAATGAGGAAGAGCAAATAAAATGGAAGGAAGGAGCAAATCAAGGCCAAATCTCGAATGCTTAAAAAAGGCGTGTTGCAGTAATCCTCTATAGATTAACTCTTCCATAAGTGGAGTCAGAAAGAACAAAGTTATATAGATACCTAGCTCAGCAAAGTTGGTCCCACTATAACCGATCAATACAGCCCAACCTTCAGCAGTTGACTGAACATGTTTAGCTGTCTGAACGTTAAAAGAGATCTGGAGCACTACCACTAATACTGTCAAAATCGAATACCAAAGCCATTTTTTTCTTGGAATGCGAAAGAGATAACCATGGCCTATCTTAACCAGAATCCAAATCATGACTCCGCTAAATAGCACACTCAAGATATTTCGAATCCAGAAAAAATTTCCTATCTGAGAAGAAAATTGCCAATAATTTTGGACAATAAGCGTCAGCTGAGAAAGACCAAATACGAAAAATAAGTAAGAGAAGACTGCACTTATTTTGAATAGAAGTTGATACTTCTTCATATGAACTCTCCTTTGTAAACTCGAGACATCTCTAATATAAGCTATATTTTCCTAAATCCTTACTCCAAATCCAAAATGGTACTTGAGATTTCCTGAATGGTTAAATAGTGATAAAAAAAAACATGGATATCTATGATCTCTCGTTTCAAAAAATCACTGCCTCCCCCAGACCAACCTGAGGAAAACAGTGATTCAGTTTTTAGGAGTTAGGAATGAATACACGAAATCAATTGATCTTATGATTTTTTGTTTTTCAAGAATTCATCGTATTGTTTTTGCATTTCGTTCAATACTTTATCGTAAGCACCTTCAGATTTCAATTTTTCCATCAATTCTGGAATAGCTTTATCTGGGTCTACAGTACCAGTGTTGATAGCTGTATCGAATTGTTGCATTGTGTTAGAGATTGCTGAGATTTCAGATTTCACACTGTCAGTGTTAAAGATGAATCCAAGCGCTGGAGATTCTTTAGCTTCAGCCAATTGTTTCTTAGAATCTTCGATTTGTTGGTCTGTAACGTTTTCGTTGATGTAAAGGATCCAGTTGTTACCTGTGTTCCATCCACCCATGTGAGTGTTTCCTTTGTATCCATCAAGGACACGAACACGGTTTTCTTTACCTTCAATTTTTTCCCAGTTCTTGCCTTCTGGACCGTAAACAAGACCGTTCAAAAGTTCTGGGTTAGTGTTCAAGAGGTTCAACACTTCCATTGATTTTTCTTTGTTCTTAGAGTTGTTTGAGATTACAAAGTTAGCAACTTGTGTTGTTTGGTTTTTCTTGATGAAGTTAGTAATTGGTTTGATTTGGATATCTTTGTTCGCAACACGTGAAAGCAAGCTATTGCCGTAGTCAGCTGGTCCTACTGTTTCTTCACGAACGAACCAAGTATCTTGTTGAAGGTCAAATGAAGTATCGCTTGTTGCTACATCTTTTGGAATGTATCCAGCTTCATAGAATTTGTGAAGAGTCTTCAAGTGTTCTTTGAAACGAGGTACTTCGTAACGGTTTACAATCTTAGTAGTGTCTCCTTCAAGGTCGATAACGAATGGAAGTCCATTTGGAACTGGGTAGTCAAAGTTATCAGATGGGATAAAGTTCTTAGTAACCGCAAATGGCACTACATCTGGAGCTTTTTCTTTGATTTGTTTCAAGACTGGCTCAAGTGTTTCGTATGAAGTGACACCTGAAATATCGATACCGTATTTAGCAAGAAGAGTTCCGTTGAAGGCAAAGTTTTGTGAAGATGCAACGTTAGCCGCAACTGGTACTGCATAAATCTTACCGTTTACAGTATTTCCCTTGATGTAAGCTGGGTCAAGTGCTTTATAAAGCTCTGCTCCTTCTTTCTTGTACAATTCTGTCAAGTCAGCGTAAGCACCTTTTTGTGCATTTACAACGTAGTTATCTGCAAAGGCGATATCATAGTTTTCACCAGATGATGTAATAACTGACATTTTCTTGCCGTAGTCACCCCATCCAAGGTATTTGATTTCCAATTTTGCACCAACTTTTTCTTCGATGATTTTATTTGCATTTGTTAGTAATTCATCCAAGTTGTCTGGTTTGTCACCGATTTGATACATCTTGATAACAGGTTTATCACCTGAAGCTGAATCAGCAGCTTTCTTATTGTTACCTGAAAGATTTCCACAAGCAGCAAGACCAGCAGCCAAAGCGACTACACTAGCAGATGCAAAAGCATATTTTTTCCAGTTTTTCATGACAAAAACTCCTTTTTTTATTTTTAAACTTATAAACAATGTAATGATCTTATACTCAATGAAAATCAAAGAGCAAACTAGGAAACTAGCCGCAGGCTGCTCAAAACACTGTTTTGAGGTTGTAGATGAAACTGACGAAGTCAGTAATCATACCTACGGCAAGGCGACGTTGACGCGGTTTGAAGAGATTTTCGAAGAGTATTAACTTCACGCAAGGGAAGTTTGGAAACGAGAAATGTTCTTCTCAACAAGCACTATTCTTTCACGCCACCGATAGTCAAACCTTTTACAAAGTAGCGTTGGAAGAATGGATACAGAATCGCGATTGGAAGGGTTGCGACTACAACCATGGCCATACGTCCTGTTTCTTTTGGTAGAGCAACTCCCAGTTGACCAGATAGGCCGACTGCTTTTGCGATGTAGTCCATATTTTGTTGGATTTGCATGAGCAAATATTGCAATGGGTACAAGTTGTCACTCTTAATGTAAAGAAGGGCGTTGAACCAGTCATTCCAGAAACCAAGTGCTGTCAAGAGCGTGATGGTTGCGATACCTGGTAGTGACAATGGCAAACAGATTTGGAAGAAGATCCGAGCCTCACTAGCACCATCGATACGAGCGGATTCTAGAATAGCTTCTGGAATGGTCTTCTTGAAGAAGGAACGCATCAAGATGATGTTAAATGGTGAGAGAAGCATTGGAACAATCAAGGCCCAAACTGTATCACCAAGTTGAAGTAAACGAGTTACCACGATATAGCCCGGTACCAAACCAGCATTGAACAACATACTAAGAAGGGCAAAGATTGTAAAGAATCTGCGATACTTAAAGGTTGTCCGTGAGATAGCGTAGGCATAGGTTGTTGTGATAAAAACGTTTGTGATAGTCCCCACCACTGTTACAAAGACTGAGATGAAGAGGGCTTGGAGAATTTTATCCTTAAATTGTGCCAAGAACTCAAAACCGTCTAATCCAAATTGAGATGGGAAGAAGCTATATCCATTTTGGAGGATACTCTTTTCATCTGTCACCGAAATAACGATAACAAATACAAAGGGTAGGATACAAGAGAGGGCAACCAAACCAGAAATGGTACTGAAGAAGATATCTGCTTTCTTACTGAAGGAGTGAATGCCGACATTATCAATTTTTTCTTTTTTAATTTTCTTTTCTGCCATATTCTCCTCCTTTCTAGAACAAAGCTGAGTTTGGATCAACTCGTCGTGCCAGTAAGTTTGATAGGATAACCAGAATCAAGCCGACAACTGATTGGTAGAGACCTGCCGCTGAAGCCATCCCGATATCCGCTGTCTGAGTCAAACCGTTATAAACATATACGTCCAAGACATTGGTTACGTTATAAAGCTGACCAGCATTGTGGGGGATTTGGTAGAAAAGACCAAAGTCTGCACGGAAGATATTCCCGACTGCAAGGATGGTCAATACGGTTACCAATGGTGTCAACTGCGGAATAGTTACATTGCGAATTCGTTGCCATTTGCTAGCCCCGTCCACTGTTGCTGCTTCGTAGTAGGTTGGATCAATTCCCATGATTGTCGCATAGTACATGACACTGCTATATCCAAAGCCTTTCCAAATACCAAGGAAAAGTAGGAGATAAGGCCAAATACCCAAGTCAGCGTAGAAATTGATTTCCTTCATTCCGATAGATTCTAGGAAATGGTTGAACACACCTTTATCAATATTTAGGAAGGCATCTGTAAAGAAACTAATGATAACCCAAGACAAGAAGTAAGGGAACAACATAGAAGTTTGGAAAATCTTAACCATTCTCTTAGAACGGAGTTCACTGAGGATGATGGCAATCCCTACTGATACAATCAAACCGATAAAGATAAAGCCGAGATTGTAGAGGACAGTATTTCGTGTGATGATAAAGGCGTCTTTTGAACTAAACAAGAATCTGAAATTATCGAGTCCGACCCATTTACTATTCACGATACTATCTATAAATCCATTACTGGTCATGTGGTAGTCTTTAAAGGCAACCACGTTCCCAAATACTGGAATGTAGAAGAATAGAATCAACCAGAGTGCCCCTGGCAAAACCATTAAGAGAAAGATCCAGTTGTCTCTCAAGGTTTTTGAAAACTTATTCATAATTTCCCCCCTTTTTTATTTTGATATCCATCTAAAAATTCCTTTTTAGACTTTTGATAACGATTACATTATTAGTATACTCCTATTTGAAGGTTAGGTTAAACTACTAATTATAGAAAAAACTCCACAAATTATTTTATGTGGAGTACTTGTTTAAGAAAGGGATGTTTCACGAGAAACACCCTGCTCAAGGCAAGGTGTTCTTGTTTTTTATGTCGTATAAATCGTCGAAGCTGTCGCAATAGTATGCCACTGGTTGGCTGTTGTGGCTGCGAAGTCCTTGTCTACGTAAAAATCAGTAAATGGCAGGATTTCCACTTCTAACTCATCAATACGGTCAAGCTGGCCAGCCAGATAAGCCTCGATGCGATTTTCTGCTCGCTTGATGCGTTGCAAGAGTCCGCCCATACGGATATCGACCGTATCCAAACCAAAGACCTTGTTTTCTTTCAGCCATTGGTGGCTAAAGAGGGCATGGAAGTCTTCAATTTGGCTTCTGAGTTCTGGTAATTCTTGCCTTGCGATTTCTTGCAGACTTCCTTTATCATCTGCTTGGTAGGCCTGACGAATGCGTCGTCCCACATCAACTTTACTACTTAAAATAGCATTCAACTGGGCCTGCGTTTCAAAGAGATAGGCATAGTTTCCAGCTTTTTCTTTAATGGCAGCGAGCGTCTCAGCAGCCTGAGCGAAGTGCGGTTTATCCTGTTCAGGTGTCATGTGTCGGTCAAGAATCGGGCAGAGAACATCCTGATAAAAGACATAGCGGTTGGGATTGATACCACTGAGATTGTCTGGTAGGTCTGGTAATAGGTTGGCTAGGTCAATCTGCATAAAATCCTCAACCGAAAGACCTGTATTGGTCTTGAAGTGAGCAGACAGACGGTCTAGGTCATTACGGTAACTGAGTTCTGCCCAGATTTGCAAGCTTGGTAGGATAGAAAACTGGGCAGTTTCCCCACCATTGTCCCCCCAACCCGTCACAATGACTTCTTTGATCTGATTGGCACGACAGGCCTTGTTAGCCTCAACAGCGATGAGTCGGCTGAAATGGTTATTGGGTGTGAAACCAATCCACTTCCAAGCACCACCTGCAAATGCAAGGTCATGGCTAATCTTGTGGTGATTACGGAAATTGCGGTTGTATTTTTCCTCGCTATCCTGATAATAGTCCCAGTAAACCAAGGTCACACGATCTTTGAGACGGTCTAGGTAGACACGAGTTTCTTCTGGAATTTCCACATCACGGTCGTACTGGCCATCTGTTGACATAAGTTTAAAGAACATATCGCTCCACATTTGGCAGTGGAAACCATATTTGTCTGCAATATCCAGCACGCGCTCCAAGTGTTGGCACATGAGGAGACTACGATCCACAACACCGTTCAGAATCAAGTAGCGTCCCAAACCAACCAAGTGGGCTTCGTCCATCCCGATATTGACCTTGCGAGTCTTCAGTTTAGATAGAGTAGCAAACATGCCATCAATCAGGTCATAAACCTTTTCTTCGCCGATAAGAAGAATGTCCTCTACATCACGGAGCTCCTGCACTTCTTTGACACCCCATTTTACGAAGGCTGACAAGTGGGCCAAGGTCTGGATGCAAGGAACAAAGGTCATATCAAACTGCTGGGCATAGGCTTCGATTTCCTGTAACTCCTCAGCTGAGTATGCCCCGCGGAAATAGCCAAAGTAAGGCTGCCCTTCAATCTGGTAGGTATCTTCCATGTAGAGCTCAAAGGTTGAGTAGCCCATGAGAGCCAAGACCTCAATCATCTGCTTGGCAGAAGCCACATTCAGCACCGCATTTCGAGAACAGTCTGCCATGTAGGCTAAATCTTCATAAGCCGCCCGTTCCTCAATCTCTACTTTATCACCTTCTGCTAAAGCTGTTACCAACAAGGACAAGGCACGATAAAGTTGGTGAGATTTGCGATAAGTTAGTTGATAATGGCCACCCTCACCCTTGATAGAGATAGAGGCTTGGTCAGACTGAGCGACAGCTACTTCCACAGCTGGTAGAGAAATGTGCTTTTGAAGCAACTCTATAGCTTGATGTTGTTTACTGCTAATTCCTGTAAAAATTACCATTGATTTTCCTCCTGTAACCAGTTGACAAGGGCACCATAGAGATTGGCATCTGCATGATAGGTGCAGGCTTGGATAAGAGGTGCGACCGTGTATTCTTCGTAGGTATCAACAAAGTCATCTACAGCCTTCTTGACACCTTGGATAAAATCTGGATTTTGACTGATAGAGCCACCCAGACTAATGACATCTGGATCGATAAGATATTGGATATTGAGCAAGCCTTGAGCCAGATTACGGTTCATGCGCTCAATGGCTTCTTGGCAAAGAACATTTCCTGCTTCGGCCTCTTGGTAAATCTTGCGACCGTCCCAATCAGTCTGACCAGATTTTTCAATCACGTATCGCACCATATTCCCAGTTGATGCTAGTTGCGACCAGTTGTTGAGCTTTTCAGCAGGGGCAAGGGTTGTCATATAGCCAAATTCCCCACCCAGGCCGTGGCGACCTCGATGAAGTCTACCATTGATAATCATGGCTCCGCCAATCCCTGTCCCAATCACGACACAGGCTGCATTTTCAAGTTCTGGATGAGCTAGCAATTCACTGAGTCCAACGCAGTTGGCATCATTTTCCAGATGGATAGGAATCTGATAAGAGCTAAGCGCCTCATACCAAGAAAATCCGTGAATGTAGGGCACCGCACTGAAGCCATCAATCACACCTGTCTCTTGATTGACAGCGCCTGGAACGCTCATAGCAATCCCGCTATAATCCTGTTCTGACAAACGTTGATCTAGCCAAGCTAGTAAGTCCTCCAAGTTTTCAGGCGTTGGAATGCTTGTCTTATTCAGTATTTTCCCATCAGAAGTCAGACTGGCAAACTTAATTCCAGTCCCTCCGATATCAATCGTTGCAATGGTCATTGTTTTTACCATAAAAAGGGGCGAATCAGTAGTTAGTTCTTACCTTTTCGCCCCTCCTTTCTTTTTATGTTTACTTTTTGAAATTAAATTTCTTCTTTTTTGATGAATTCTGTACGAATCTCTTGTGGTGAAATGAGGCCTCTATGAACTGGGTATGGTCGTTCAAGTAGGTCAAGGAAGAGATGTTGACTTTCCGGTACACGTACATTTTCACTACACATATTGTAGTAACGAAGAACATAGCCTTCTTCATTTTCAGCTACCTTAAAGGCTGTTGGACAGATTTGCGGTATGCTGAGAACGGAATGGCTCAAGAGGCTACCAGTCGCAGCCACGCTTCCTTCTTGTTTAGCAAGCTGAAGGCTGGTAAATGGTGTCTGCAAGGCTTTAGCACGACGATAGGCTGGGAAGCGTTCTTGAGCTTGGTGGCATTCAAGCGCAAACTCGACTTCAAATTCACGCAAGCATTGTGCTTCTGGTGTTGGGAAGTAGCCCCAGTCACCTAGCTCACCTGATGCACGCAAAATAGTCACTGCAATGGTGTCGTCTCCAAGGATTTCGTATTCATTCAATCCCTTGTTGGATACAGTCACACCTTTTTCATCGTCATACAGACTGACAAAGGCTTGTTGGTGTTGAGGATTTTCAGGATTTTCCCATGAAGTAGCTGGTTTGTTTGGTCGTGTCACCACCTCATAGATGCTTTCAGAATCATTGCTTGGACGCGTGTTATGAGTCTTGACCAAGAGACGGATACGGTGGTCTTTGGCAGTGTTAGTAAAGCGAGTCTTGCAACGGATTTGTGGATTATCAACGAAGATAGTCATCTCAGTTTCAAGAGGAATGCTTGTCAATTCTTCTGAACGTCCAGCTTCACGCTTCATAAACTCGATGATGCCTTTTTGCTCTTCTTCTAGCTTTTCATCTGCACTGACAGGCACGGTCAATTCATGTTTGAGCAAAATCTTAGCATAGCGAGCTGTGTTTTCCAAGACCTCGTAGCCCTTAAGCTCTGCATAGATTGGCTCTGTTCCTTTTGGTTGGAAATAGATATACTCGTTTCCGATGTCACCACGGTCTTCGAAGCGGATAAAATCTTCATAGGCTTCGTGAGTTGTCTTGTCATAGACTGTGATATTGTCATCCACACTCACCGTTACAAATGGCGTATCAATCACTCCGTTTTGGTAAATACCGTCGCGGTGTTCTTGTTCTCCTTCCAGCAATTGGAAGGTTGTCCAAGAAAGTGGCGCTAGGTGAACTGGAATGGTCACGCGCACTTGTCGAGCGATACGAGCTTGGCGGAACTTATCTTTTGGTAAATCGTACTCAAAATTAGCTCCGAGGTCTTCGATTTTAGCCTCTACAGGACGACCATCCAAGTCCTCCACACGATAACTTGGCAAGGTTAAGGCAGCCATCTTCTTGTATCCCTCTGTTGGGTGCAATTCCTTAAAATCACAAATCGCAACATCAATCACTGTGCTGACAGTATCAACCTTATCATGCAAGCCTGTGTTAATGACAGTAAAGAGATAATCACTTTGAGCCTTAGCTGTAGCGATTTTACCCTTCCATTCGTTAAGAAGATTTCTCTTAACAAAGTTTCCTACTTGGTTGACCTTGGCAAAACGTGTCTCCATCTCACGGTGAACTTCGTCCACGCTACAACCACAGATACTATCATGCGGCGCATTTTGCAAAAGTGTTTTCCAAGCATAGGTCAACTGATCCTTGTGGTTGTGGCCCCCAGTGATAATAGTCAAGGGTTCTACAACTTGCTCTAGGAGGTTGCTATTTTCTTGGAAGGCTTGTTTGAGATAAATACGAGATGAAGAAGTGTTGGCAAGTGTGTACCAGCCGTCTGTTTCCTGACTGGTCAACTCACCTGTAACCGTTGATAACTGCTCTGGTAGGGCACTTTCCACAGCTTGAACATATTCATCAAAGGAACTATGAACAAAGGTTACATCTGGGAAGAGTTCATTTGCCACACGAATGGCTTCACTCAGATTTTTCTGTACAGGCTGGTGATCACATCCGTTCATCATCAACCATTGGTTGGTCGAAGCGTAGTCACGCACGTCTGCCAGTTTTTGTTTCCAGAAGGTCAAGGCCTCGTCTTTATCAACTGGAATTTCATTCCCATTACTATACCAGTTGGCAAAGAGGATACCGAGGACACGACTTCCGTCCGCACCCTGCCAGTACATTTCTGAAAACTGGGAAGTAAACTGCTCATCTTCGAGAACTTGGTTGTCAAATCCAATCGGTTTCACACCACGACCAAAGGCTGCCACGTGAATGCCTGATTTTTGAAGGATTTGAGGAGCTTGTCCCATATTTCCAAAAGTATCTGGGAAGTAACCAATCTGAGTGGATTTGCCCCATTTTGCAGCTTCTTGCTGACCAATCAAGGTATTGCGGACATTGGCTTCACTTGAAATCAAGTAGTCATCTTGCAAGATGTAAAAAGGACCAATTTTAAGTTTGCCTTGGTCGATGTATCGTTGGACTTTGTCGCGATTTTCAGGGCGAATATCCAAGTAGTCATCAAGGACAATGGTTTGACCATCCAAGTGGAAGCTCTTGAACTCAGGGTCATTTTCAAAGAGATCAAAGAGATTGTCAAATAATTCCACCAACTGCATACGGTGGCTTTCAAAAGGCAAGTACCACTCACGATCCCAGTGACTATGTGAGATAATATGTACGACAACATTTTCCATGAAGTAAAACCTCATTCTAAATTTAAATTTTTATTATTAACGTTTTAAATGTAAATTTGTGATTCTTTCCAAGAATCAGTTGCGCTAAAGCGTGTTCCTTAGCGAATATCCAAGTAATCCAAGACCAATTCACAGAACATCATGTTAGCCCAAGAGAACCATTCACGAGAATAAAGAGTTGGGTCATCTACGTGGAAGCTTTCATGCATAACACCAGTACCACCATCGCAAGCAACCAGCTGATCCAGCAAGAATTTCTTCTCTGCCTTATCCCTTGTTGTCAAACCTTGGATAGAAAGGGCGATTGGCCAGATATAGCGATAGAAGGTATGAGAACTTCCGAGACCGCTAGCATATTCTCCTTGGTAGAAGTATGGATTTTCAGGGCTCAGAATGGTACGACGAGTTGCTTGATACACTTCATCATCGACCGAACAGTAACCCAGATAAGGTGCAGCCAGCAGACTTGGTACGTTTGGATCATCCATGATGCTGGCATTTCCTAGACCATCCACTTCAAAGGCATAAATCTTTTCGCCCTTGCTGTTGCTTGTGTAGGCGTAGTTTTCAATTCCTTCTTGGATTTCATCCTGAAGACGCTTAGCGTCTGTGATAACACTCTCGCTATCAGCTAGGTCTAGTTCTGCAAAGATTTCTTGAACATAACCCAAGACTACTACAGCAAACATATTTGACGGTATCAAGTAGCTATACTGGCAACAGTCATCACTCGGACGAAAAGCTGACCAAGTCATACCAGTCACTGCAAAGTCAGGGCCAAATCCATCATTTATCAAGGTGTCTTCCTTGCGGTCCGTATCCCGAACAAAACGATAAGGAGAGTTCTTGTGGTCTTGTTCCACTGTCCACAGATGAAGAATTTCCTTGGTCGCTGCGACAAAAGTCTCATCAAACTGACTAGTCTCGCCAGTCTCTTTCCAGAGGAGATAAGCCAGCTGCAAAGGATAGCAAAGCGAGTCTACCTCGTACTTACGTTCCCAAATCCAGCCGTCAAGGTCTGTGTGGTCAGTCTCGTGGTGCCCCTTCCAGTTCTCCTCAATGTTGAAAGAATTGGCATAAGGATCCTTGAGTACCAAGGTCATCTGACGTTTGACCAAACCTGCAATGGTCTGACGCAGAAAGGTATCTCTTTTGGCCACATGAAGGTAGGGTCTGAGTTGGGCTGTCGAATCTCGAAGCCACATGGCAGGAATATCCCCAGTCAAGACAAAAGTTGAACCATCTTCTAGGATTTCAACCGTATTGTCCAAGGTGTCGGTGTAGCAACGCTCGAAAACATCCACCCACTCTGGATGGTCCTTAGCACGTTCTGCTACTTTATCTAGCCATTCTCTAACAATTTCTTTTGAATAAATCATCGTGCAGTATCCTCTTTCAAACAAGTTTCATTTTCAGTATATAGCTTTTGAGACAGAAAATACATACACAAATGATAGTCATTTTTCTACAAAATAGTTATCTTTGAAACTCCTTTTCTAAAGGCTATCTTTTTCTGATATAATGTAGAAAAACAGCTAAAGGAAAGACTATGAAACCACTACTTGAAACCATCGATACCCGCTTTGGAACTGCCAGCAAGCATGCCTTTTCTCGGGGAAATACCCTGCCATACACAGGCGTTCCTTTTGGGATGAATTACTTTGTACCCCAGACCAGTGACCAGGAGGGCTCTTGGTTTTTTGATCCACATCTGCCTATCTTTCAGGGGATTCGATTAACCCACCAGCCCAGTCCTTGGATTGGAGACTACTCTTGGCTCCTTCTAACACCTGTCACAGGCCAGCTAGGTGGAGACAGCCTCTTCCATCGTCAGTCTTCCTATGATATGGATAAGGCCTCTTTCCAACCTCATTATCTGAAGATTTTCTCCCTGCGCTATCAGATTGAAACCCAGCTCACACCGACTTGCTACGGTGCTTCTATTCGTTTGGAGCAAAAGCAAGGAAAAGCTCTCTCCCTCTATCTCCACGCAGCAGATGAACTGACCGTAGAGCAAGTAGATAAGCGGAATCTTGCCCTGCGACAAGAAGGAAAAACTGAAACCAACAAAAATCCACTAACGATGTTCACTGTCCTGCAAATGAATACGGATATCCTTGCTATCAGCCAAGAAGGTGGAGACTGGCGAATCGACCTGGCAGATAGTCATGCTGAAATTCAGCTAGGGACTTCTTTCATCTCTCCTTCTCAAGCTCTAATCAATCTACCTCAAACGGACTTTGATAGCTGTAAAGCAAATGCCCAAGCAGACTGGGAAAATCTCCTCCACCGTTTTGATATTGTGGAGACAGGGGAAGTCGACCGAACCTTCTTTGATCACTGTCTCTACAGACTCTTCCTCTTTCCTCAGACTTTTTATGAGGTTAATGAATCAGGACAAGCCATCCACATGGATCTGACCACTGGTACTGTCAAGCCTGGTGTCCTCTTCAGCAACAATGGTTTCTGGGATACCTTCCGCACCACCTTCCCCCTCTTTGCCCTTATCATACCGGAACACTATCACCGATTTTTAGAAGGTTTCCTCAATAGCTACCGTGATACTGGATTTCTTCCAAAATGGCTGGCCCCAGATGAACGTGGTATGATGCCTGGCACCCTTTTAGATGGCATTATCGCAGATAGCGCCTGCAAGGACATGACCCCAGACCTAGAAGAAGAACTCTTCCAAGCCATGCTTGAAACAGCCACTAAGTCCGACCCTCTCGGCATCAATGGTCGTCACGGATTAGCCCAATACCACGAACTGGGCTATCTCTCTACCGACCACCATGAAAGCGTTAGCCATACTCTAGACTATGCCTATAGTGACTTTTGTATCGCCAGCTGTGCCGAAAAATTAGGAAAAATAGAAATCGCTGAAACCTACAAGGCCACATCACAAAATTACCGCCATCTATTTGATGCTGAGACAGGTTACATGCGAGCGCGTGATAGTCAAGGCAACTTCCGCCCTGACTTTTCTCCTTATAGTTGGGGACGCGACTATGCCGAATGTTCAGCCATCCAAGCAACTTTAGGCGTCCTCCACGACATCCCAGGCTTGATCCAACTTATAGGTGGCAAAGAAGCCTTTAGCAACTATCTTTTGAAAACCTGTCAAGATGCTCCTCTCTTTGAGACAACAGGCTATGGTTACGAAATTCACGAAATGAGCGAAATGGCTACTGCTCCTTTTGGGCAACTCGCCATTTCTAACCAACCTAGCTTCCACATTCCTTATCTCTTCCGCTACAGCGATTACCCTGACTACACTGCCCTTCTCATCAAGACTCTCCGTCAGAAGGCCTTTCACCCAAGTTGGGAAGCCTATCCTGGCGATGAAGACAATGGCAGTCTCTCAGCCTGGTACATTTGGTCGGCTCTCGGATTTTATCCGACCTGTCCAGGCAAACCAAACTATGACCTCGGAATTCCTCTCTTTGACCATCTCCGAGTCTATCTTGCCAAAGAGGATAAATGGCTAGATATTCATGCTAAGCAAAATCACAGCCATTTTAACTTTGTAAAAGAATGCCGACTGGATAAAACACTCGTATCAACTATTCAACACCAAAACCTCTTAAAAGCTGAACAACTAACCTTTATACTTAGCTGGTTGCCAAGTCATCGCTAAATAATAAAAAATCTGCAATCCCCAAGATTATCCACAATCTGTGAATAACTATCCCAAACTGTGCTTAACTCTTGAGTTTCAGCAATTAAAACTACTTTATAATACTCAAAAGTTACTAAATTGGTCACACAAATAAGAATTATCACTAAAATAATCAGAAGTTATCCACACTTATCCACAACCTGTTAGTAACTTTTATGAATAGCTAAGACCTATCTCTCACGAACACTAAAAAGAGCCTGACTCCAGGCTCTTTAGTCTATTATTTCTTCTCAGCACGGAGGGCTGACAAGATTTGTGTACGGATATCATCCACACCATTTGGCGTATTTGGTAAAAAGATCGTTTGATTTCCTTTAGAAGCAAAGGTATTTAAGGTATCCAAATACTGGTTGGTCAAGAGGATAGACATGATTTGCTCTTCTGTCATACCAACATTGGCTTCCTTGAGTTCTGTGATAGACTCTGCCAATCCATCCACAATCGCCTTACGTTGTTGGGCAATCCCCACACCATGAAGGCGGTCTTTTTCTGCTTCGGCTTCAGCTGCAGTGACGATTTTAATCTTGTCTGCTTCCGCCAATTCTTGCGCTGCGACCCGCTTACGTTGCGCCGCATTGATTTCATTCATGGATTGCTTGACTTCTGCATCTGGTTCGACCTTAGTAATCAAGGTTTTCACAATAATATAACCGTAAGTAGTCATTTCTTCCGCCACTTGGTGTTGAACTTCAAGGGCAATCTCATCTTTTTTCTCAAACAATTCATCCAAGGTTAATTTGGGAACAGAAGAGCGAAGAGCGTCTTCGATATAAGATTTAATCTGAGATTCTGGACGCATGAGTTTATAGTAGGCATCTGTCACGCTCTGCTCGTTGACACGGTACTGAGTCGCCACATTCATCATAACGAACACATTGTCCTTGGTCTTGGTCTCAACAACAATATCGCTTTGCAACAAGCGCAACTGAATCCGCGCTGCAATCGAGTCAATCCCAAAAGGCAATCGAATATGAATACCGCTATTGGCAACCTTTTGGTATTTCCCAAAGCGTTCAATAATCGCCACCGACTGCTGACGAACTACATAAACTGTACTCAGTGTGACTATCACCAATAGGAGCACACAAACCACCACAAAAATCATCAAAAATGTTGCCATTATCGTGACCTCCATCATTATTTTTCCTGTATTATAGCACATTTAAAGAAGGCTGTGCAGTTTTTACTGCGATTTTTCCTGAAATGTCAATAATTAGAGGTGAATTGTCACATTGTCGTCTGATTTCTTGCTAAACCAACTGGTAAAGAATTAGGTCTACCATGCGAGTTCTCTCTAACTCCGTTGATTATCAACATACTATCTGAACATTACAAGCTATGGACAAAGAAACGAAACAAGTAACGGTTAATCCCTTTAAAAGACTCACAAAAAACATCATTACAATGAACCACACTCCAATAGTTCAAGCATGAAGTAAGGTTGATGATCTAAATTTGATGTGTATACTATTTTTGTCATCGGTTACCGATTACGTTCCTTACGGTTCGTGAGAGGAGGTGAAACTAATGAACCTTGCCCCAGAGCTCGTTCTTACTATTATAGCGGACGTCATAGCAGGAATTATCTTGTATTTCGTCTGCAAATGGCTAGATGGTAAGAAGTAGACCGAGTGACTAGCCTATCAACACCCGTTAAATCTCTAAGATACGTCAAAAAAGCCCTTAACTACTGGCATAGTTAGGGGCTTTGGTGTTCTAATGAACCTTGTCCGTTAAAATCATTCTAACATACAAGCCCCGATATTTCAAGAGTTTTATTTATTTTTTTAAAGCGCCTTATGTATCTGAAAGATCTATCATGAAGTTAGCCATCTAGTATCAAAAAACCGACTAGCTCCTATGAACTAGTCGGTTTCTCATCAATGCGCCAACATTTCTTGGGCGATTTCTTGGCCAGATAGGTTATCTGGGTAGTAGGTTGGCCAGTTATCCATTTCTTCAAAGAGGGCTTCTTGGCTTGTGCCTCCAAAGAAGATATGGAAATGTTCTGCCTTCACTGGGGCAATATTGTGGTCGCTAAACTGAACATACTTGAATTGTCCAGCATCCGCATCTGTCGCTTCAAAGAGGAAGCGCACGCCACGATTGCCTTTCTTATAAGTCAATATTTTCTTACCAACATACTTGTAAGTATATTTCTTACTTTGTCCACCTTGAACAAATTCCATAGTGTTATCAGTGATATTAATCTTAGTTACATCTGTCTGATAGCCTTTTGTATAGTAGGCCTTGTACTCAGCCTGAGTCATCTTACCAGTCAACTTAGCCTTATAGTCAAAGACCTGATCCAAAGTTCCATCTTCAAGGAAAGGATAAACTGACTGCCAATTACCTGCATAGTCACTCAAGGTGCGGTCCTTGACAGCTGTATCTTCAAAATAACCATTTTGAACTGTCTTGGTATCCTCTGCCTTTTCAGGCTCGATTGCTGGGCCTTCTTGGTCTGTTGTTTGTTTTAGAGCCTTGAGATTTTTCTCCATCACGGAAATGTAGTTTTCTCCAGCCTTGGTATCCTCTTCTGTCAGACTTTCTAAAGGATTAAGGACATCTGTTTTGACACCTGCTTCTTTTGAAAGTGTGTTAGCAAGGGCTTGTGAGGCATTTTCTTCAAAATAGATATAGGCGATTTTATTTTTCTTAACGTACTCTGTCAATTCCGCCAAGCGAGCAGCTGATGGCTCTGCATCTGGAGAGAGGCCTGAAATTGCGACTTGTTTGAGTCCATAGTCCAAGGCCAGATAGTTAAAGGCTGCATGTTGCGTTACAAAGCTCTTTTGTTTGGCTTGAGACAAGCCTTCTGCATAAGCCTTATCCAAGGCTTGCAATTTTTCGATATAGGCAGCAGCATTCTTCTCAAAGGTCTCTTTTTTATCAGGATAATCTGCTGATAAGCTATCACGGATATGCTCTACTAGTTTAATGGCACGAACTGGTGATAACCAAACATGGGGATCGAACTCATGGTGATGACCTTCTTCTCCATGGTCATGGTCTCCCTCTTCTTCCTCGCTACCTGGTAAGAGCAACATATCGCCTGTCGCCTTGATGGTTTTCACCTTTTTCTTATCCAAGGTATCTAGCAATTTAGGAACCCATGTTTCCATGTTTTCATTTTCATAAACGAAGGTATCTGCATCTTGGATTTTGGCAACTGCCTTGGCAGACGGTTCATATTCATGGGGTTCTGTACCAGCACCGATGAGGAGTTCTACATTAGCCGTATCTCCTGCGACTTGCTTGGTAAATTCATAGACAGGGTAAAAGGTTGTCACGATATTTAGTTTGCCATCTGCCTGCTTTTGATTGGAACAAGCCACTAAAAACAAGGCACATAGACTGGCTAGCAATAAGCTAATTTTTTTCACGTTAGTCTCCTATTTGATAAAACGTCTTACTAAACTGATGAGTAAAAAGACAGTTACAAAAATAATGGTAATACTTGCACTTGCAGGTGTTTCTGCATAGTAGGAAATGTAAAGTCCTGCTACCATTCCCAAAAATCCAATCGCACTGGCAAGCAGCATAACCGATTTAAAGTTTTTCCCCAGACGCAGGGCAATACTAGCTGGCAAGACCATGATAGTCGATACCAAAAGAGCTCCTGCAGCAGGAATCATAAGGGCAATGGCCACCCCTGTAACCATGTTAAAAAGAATGGACATGGTACGAACTGGCAAGCCATCCACAAAGGCCGTATCCTCATCAAAGGTCAAGATATACATAGGACGAAGGAAGAGGAAGGTCAAAATCAAAACAACCGCCGCAATGACAAAGAGGGAAATAACCTGCTCTTCGCTGATCGTCACGATTGAACCAAAAAGATACTGGTCCAAACTCATTGAACTCGAGCTTTTACCCTTACTCATGACAATCAGAGAAACAGCCAGACCTGTTGACATGAGGATCGCTGTCCCGATTTCCATAAAGCTCTTGTAAACCGTACGGAGATACTCCAAAAAGACCGCCGCAATCAAGACAATGGCAATCGTAGAAACAGTCGGAGAAATCCCTAGGACCAGACCAAAGGCTACACCTGAAAGCGAGACGTGGCTGAGGGTATCACTCATCAAACTCTGACGGCGCAAGATAAGGAAGGTTCCTAATACTGGCGAGAAAAGACTCATAGCAATAACAGCCAGAAAGGCACGTTGCATAAAGTCATAAGATAATAAACTAAGCATGGCCCACCTCCTGATCATTCTCATGAACATTGAAACAACGCCATGGCGAGTCTTGGTTACGAACTAAATGAATATTGCGGTCCGCATAGTCCTTAACTTCTTCAGGGTCATGAGTAATCATCAAAACAGCCTTGCCGTGATGATGGGCGCTGTGGTGCATCAGTTCGTAAAATTCATTTTTACTTCCTGCATCCATCCCCGTTGTCGGCTCATCTAGGATAAACACATCTGGGTCAGAAGCAAACATACGCGCAATCACCGCTCGCTGCTTTTGTCCTCCAGATAGAGAACCCAAGCGTTTGTCTCTGTGTTCCCACATGCCCACTGAGTCTAGACTGGCCTTTATATGCTCCTCATCATGAGCATTCAGTCGACGGAACCAACCCTTACGCGGATAGCGACCAGATTTGACAAATTCATAAACCGTACTTGGAAAACCTGCGTTAAAACTGGCAATCTGTTGGGGAAGATAGGCTATTCTCAATTTCTTACCCTGGGTATTTGTCTTTGAAATGGTCACCTTACCAATGCGTGGCTGAAGGATTCCAAGACTGGCCTTAATCAGTGTCGTCTTAGCTGCCCCATTTTCCCCTGTCAAGGTAACAAATTCCCCACTATCAACACTATAATTGATATGTTCAAGAACGGGCTCCTTATCATAATAGAAGGATAAATCCTCTACCGTAATATATCTCATTATTTGATTTCTCCTACTAAAGCAGTCAAAAACCGCTGGATCACTTTTTGTTCATTTGGAGTAAACTGAGTCGCCACTTGTTCATAGGTTAAAAGTGTATGCTCATGGTGATGATGGTGCTCCTCAGCGATTGGACGAGCCAAGTCAGTCAACTGATAAAAAATCACACGCGCATCCTTAGGATCTTTAGATGTTTCCAACATCCCTTCCTTAACCAGAGATTTAATGGCCTTGGTAACCGCCGCCTGACTGACATTGAGGCGACGAGCCAACTCTGAATTGGTTAAAGATTCCTCCGACAAGAGCATGAGGATATGCTCCTGGGTATTGGTCAGAGCTACCTCGCTAGTACAATGACCTATTAGAATTTCATGCTGATTTTCCGCCTGCAAAATCACCTCATTTAAAAAAGCATCGATATCCTTCGCTAGCTGTCTCATATCTGACTCCTTTCCTTTTGGACTTCTCTTTTTTAAGAGAAAAATACTATTCTTTGAAAAATTATTTACTGGTTAATTATATCACAACCAAAAAAAGAGTCAAGAAAAAACGTGAAAACCAGTTTCATTCTTGAACTCTTCTATATATTATTATCTATTTGAATGTCTTAACATCTCCATCATAAGTCGCCCAATCTTTGCTGAAAAAGCGTTCATTCAGATGGTAAGTCGGAGCTGGCGTGGGATTGGATAGGAAAGGATCAACTGCCTTATCAAAAGCAAGCCAACCCAACCAACCTAGGTGAATGGTATCCTTAACAAAATAAGGATCCCCTCCATTTTTTGAAAAGTCAGCAATATTAGTGAAACCTTGACTTTCTAATTGGTAACGAATTTTCTCCACTGCATGCTGGTACATATCTTCTCTGAGCCCTGTGTAGTCCATCCATTTCTTATTGACAGGCTGGATGACAAAGAGGACATTAACTTTCGATTTTGCAAATTGATTGAGAACCAACTGTAAATCATTATATTCAGATGATTTTAGGAAACTGTAATTCTTTTGATACCCTTCCCATTTTTTCAAATCCTTCTTAACCTCTCTCGTATAGAAATGATTTTCCATCCCCATATCATTATTGGTCGTATTGGCTTCTGCATCCTTTCGAGCAATTTTTTCTAACTCTTGGTAAGAAAATTGATCTGGAAGATCTTTTAAATAATTTTCCACATGTTCCTTATATTTGAGTTTTCCTCTAATGGAGAACTGACCAAATAGAGAAGCCTGTCTCTCATTGAATCGGGCAAAAATATTAATAGCAACCTGATCAACCTCTGATAATTCTTCACCCTTTGACAGTTTTTGAACAATGCCTTTTAATGCAACATTAGGATTCTGCTTTAACAATCGAATAGCCGCATGCTTTGCAGCAGTGTCACCAGATTGATTTTCCAGAAAAGCTGTCAATTGGTCACTGTTAAAAAATCTCTGAAACGCTGCGGGTTCATAATCAGCCTCCGTAAACCACTGAGGCGAAATTACAAATACTGCCTGCTTATCCTCTATTTCTGGCAAAATTTGCTGTAGGCCAAAATATTGATTTAGAGAGGCTGCTCCTGCTTGACCTAAAAAGTAAGGACGATAGGGACGATGGTATTTCTCGGCTAAAACAGCTGGATGGACACTATCAAATCGAATCCATTCACTGGACCCTAGAAAAGGAATAAAACGCATATTTGGATCTGTAAGAGCCCTTACTTTTTGGCTTCTCTCTTTAAAACTCTCTACACTAACAGAAGCCGCCGAATATTTCTCCTCCGTCAGATTATGGCTTGTTGTACTTGGATAAAAAAAGATGAGTAGAAGAACCAAAAATCCAGCTATGAAGATAGGCCCAAAGATTAACCATAAGCGTTTAAGCATTTTGTAGCTCCACAATACCAGCTATGATTTTATTGGCTGTATTCCAGTCGTCGCGACCAAACTCTGTAACAGGGACACGAATATCAAAACGGTTTTCAATCTCCACAATCAACTCAACCGTTCCCATACTATCCAAGACACCTGCATCAAAAAGATCTTCATCCATCATGTCAGAAACATCTTCCATAAACAACTCATCAATAATTTCAATAACTTCTGATTTGATATCCATATTTTATTTCCTTTTATTTTTTAAACCATAAATCATTCAAAAATCCAGAAAAGATTAAGAATGACAGCATGACGACATGGAAGGTGATAACCATGCCAAGCAACTGAATCCAGCGATTCTCAGGTAGAGCAGCTTTCCCTGCTTTTTTCCGTTCCTTATTGAGCGTTTTTTTCTTACGAATCCAAGCATCATTAATAACCAAGCCTAATCCATGAAAGAGGCCATAGGCGATATAGTACCAGGTCACTCCATGCCAAAATCCCATAATCAGCATATTTACAATATAGGCCACACTTGAGGTTACATTGCGATTCTTAAAGACCTTCTTTCTGGTCAACACCATGACCATTCGCATAAAGACAAAGTCACGGAACCAGAAAGACAGACTCATGTGCCAGCGATTCCAAAACTCTTTTAAATCCCTAGATAAAAAAGGCTTGTTAAAGTTGACAGGGCTACGAATTCCCATCAAATTTGAAATGGCCAAGGCAAACATAGAGTAGCCTGCAAAGTCAAAGAAAAGTTCTAGACCAAAGGTATACATAACTGCCAAGGCATAGTGGTTAAAAAAGCCACCTGACTGTAGGGCTAGATTCTTCAGAGGAGGGAGTAAGGTCTCTCCTAAAATATGAGCTATGATAAACTTATATAGAAAGCCAAGCATGATATACTTGACAGCCTCTTCCAGCATATCCATCAACTCATCTCGCTCAGGAATGGTCTGATAATTTTCATTAAACCGCTTAAAGCGATCGATTGGCCCGCTTGAAAAAGTCGGCATGAAGAGTAGGAAGCGGAGGAATTCCCAGAGGCTAAAATCCTTAATCACTCCATCTCTCAGCTCGATGATAATCCCAACCGAACGAAAGGTCAGGTAAGAAATTCCCAAAAATCCAAGCAAAGACTGCGTTCCATTGATAGCTGGTTGCACCTTGACAAAGATAATCGGCAGTAGGGACAGAAAACTAACTAGGTAGAAAACCCACTTACCATCCTTACTTTTTCGATAGTGCTTATAGAAAAGCAAGAGCAATATTTCCCAGCACAGATAAATGCCCAAGGCAGCCAATTGATTAGTCTTCCCACCTACCAGCATGGTAACGATAAAGAAGAGACTAACCAATACCTCATACCAGGCAAAGCGTTTCTTGAAAAAGAGGCCGATAAAGATGGGCAAGGTTGCAGCAATCACATAGACAAAATACTGAGGATTGCCGTATGGCTCTAAATGAGGAAGCTGTTTAAAAAACTCCATCATCTCCTATTTACCTCATTAATCAATCCTTTGATATCAATTTTTCCATTTGGAGTCAGTGGCAAACTGTCTCGATAAAGGAATTTGGACGGCATCATATAAGACATCATAATATCTGTCAAGTCTTCCTTAATGGCCTTGGTAATATCGATATCACGCTCAAACTGCTCACGAACACCATCTTTTAAGATGACATAGGCTAGAAGATTTTGCACCTTGTGGTCTTTATTATAGCGCGGTACTGCAACAGCAGACTCGATAAAGCGAGACTTATTGAGGTTTTGAGAGACATCTTCTAACTCAATGCGGTAACCGTTGAACTTAATCTGGAAGTCCATGCGTCCGCCGTAGAGAAGCAAGCCCTCATCTGTCATGGTTCCCACATCACCTGTGTGATAGGCTAGCAGACCTTCAAACTCAAAGAAGGCTTCTGCTGTTTTTTCAGGATTATTCATATAACCTTTTGAGACGGCCGGTCCTGAAACAATGATTTCTCCCTGTTCACCATTTGGCAGTTTATTTCCTTCCTCGTCAATGATAAAGGTTGGAGAATCAGCCTTGGTATAGCCAATTGGTAGACGTTTGAGATTCGCTAGCATCTCATCTGTCACGGCAACTGCTGACAGGGCCACTGTCGCTTCTGTTGGGCCGTAAGCATTGATAATACGGGCATTTGGGAAACGCTCACGTAGTTTTTGAGCCGTTTTGACCGTCAATTCTTCTCCATCAAAGTAGAAATGCGTGATACCAGGCATTTTCTCGCTATTAAAGTCTTCAGACAACATGGCCATATCCGCAAAAGAAGGCGTTGATGTCCAGATAGCGATTGGCAATGAAAAGATGGTCGCAAAGAGTTGCTTAAAGTCCTGAGTAATAGCTGAAGGAAGAGCGAAAAGTGTACCACCAAGTGCTAATGTCGGTGCCCAGTACATGACAGACAGATCAAAAGAATAAGGTGGCTGAGCCAGCATTTGCGGACGACTTGGCGTCGCAAATTCCTTATCCGTAATCATCCAGTTGGTAAAACTGAGGAGGTTATCATGGGAAATCTGTACTCCCTTAGGCTTACCAGTTGTACCAGAAGTAAAGATAATGTAGTAGTTATCATCACCCTTGACTGGATGCGTAATCTCATAACTAGTCCCTTGAGCAAAGGCTTCTTGAACCTGAGCTAGAGTCATCATTGGCGTAGAAACCTGCTCCAATGGAAAGTCTGAGATAGCAATAATCAAGCTTGGCTCTGCTACTTCTAAAATAGCCGAAACTCGCTCCAAGGCTGAATGGCTGTCAATGGGAATGTAGGCATGTCCTGACTTAGTCAGAGCTACAAAAGTTGCCAACATTTCATATTCTTGGCCACCAAAAACAACCACAGGAGACTTCTCTGGTAAATCCAGTTGGTCGATGGCTGCAGCTAAACTATCCGAATCAGCCTTCAAATCTCCATAAGTGTGTTCCTGCCCCAAAACATTGTAAACAGGATAGCTAGGCTGTGTCTGAGCAAAATGCTCAATGGTTTCAATCATATCTACGATTGCTTTATTTGACATAATAAGGATTCTCCTTCAAGTTAAAATTCATTATAGATAAAGCTTCCTTGACCCTGACCAAGATAGCTAAAAAAGTAAAGCAGCCCTAGAAAGATAAGAAAATACAAGGCTGTCCGACCAAGAAAGAGGTACAATTCTTTTCTCTGTTTCATTAAGAAAAACCATTCATTTCTGTAATTTTCCGCTAAAATAAAATCAATTTCTTACTAATTTATTTTTCTGCTATTATACCACTTTATAGACTAGTTTTTCAATTGTTTACCCGTCTATTTTCACTACGTTCCAGTAACATTAATTTGTTCCATATGATTCTTTCTAATGATAGCTTGAATGCTTTTCAGTATAAATTATATGGGGCTACAATAAAGTAGGCTCCATACTACCTATAGAGGATTTTTCCACTATAAATATTATAGAGCCTTATCTTATGTCTCACTTTATCGGTGCAGTTCCCTTTATCTAGAGATTTTTATAGTATGTAATCCTAGAATTCACTATAGATAAATTCTTGAATGTTCGAAAAATCGGTCACAAAACAATAAATCACGATGCTTAAGATAACCGTATAGAAAAATAGCGTCCACAAGATTAAACGGTGTGTGTTAGTTATCTTGGTTTGCAAATTTGTAAAGTTCTTTTTCAACTTCCATCCATCCTTTCACTCCAACATGCATCACATCAAATAAAAAGTAATCATCATACTCTCTGTTTCCATAGTTTAATACCGTTGCACCATAGCTTTTTGCGACATCTTCTATTTTTTTATAAGTTTTCTCCCGCATCTCTCTTGAGACACCTGTGTAGTCATTCCATTTCCCGTTTACTGGGAAAATAATGACCTCAACTTCAATGCCCAATTCTTTGGCAACTGTCAAGAAAAGTTCCATATCTGAATACTCTGGTGACTCGAGGTAGCTCAAATCTTTATTAGAATTCTTCAGCGATGTATAACGATCTTTTAAATAGGTATTGTAGTAGTTATTATCAACAGCATAATCATTATTGTCTGTTTTCTTTTTGACCTCTTCTACAAACTGATTCGTCATTTTCTCCCAATCATAGTCTGGGGTTTTATCCCCTAGTGAAGGATAATCTGATTTGGCATGTTTTTGATAAAAAGTCTGTTTGAGCTTAAAGGAATAAATCGCGTTATCTAACTCCAATAATTTTTTATCAACAATCGTTCCTTTTTCATCTATGAAATAACTTTTGTATTTTTTGTAGATGTCATTTTGTTGCTTGTTCCCCTTGGTAATCTCTATAATGCGATTGATTAGTTTTTCTTTCGTTTCCTTACTAATCTTATCATTATCTAGCATATGGAAAATATGTTCCTGAGAAGCCTTGTTCAAAAAGGCATCCTGATGAGTCCCATCTTTTTCAAACCACTGAACCGACTCTATTATAGCCACTTTTCTCTTAGTCATAGATTCTTCAATAGAACCCAAGGTCGTAGCCTGAATGATGTTTTGTGAATAACTGGTCCCAATCTGCATGATATTAAAATCGTTGTAGTTAAAAATTTTATTGGGATGATAGTCTTCATTTATCGTCGCAACCAACTCAGATGATCCCAATAAAACAAATGTATTGGGAGTAATATTGCTTGTCAGAATATCTCTACTTTTATACTTTTCATACGAAGTGCTATAGCGAATACTGTTATCCTTTACTTTATAATAATCATCAATCTTCTTGACGTATGTCACATTTAAAAGGGCAAGCGTCGCAATTACGAGCACAAGCGATAGCAAAAATGCTTTTAGTTTAATCATCTCGTTTTATCCTATCCCTTCGATCCGTCCAATCTCTTTTCAATTTCTTATCTCTTTAAAATCGTCAGTAAGATTTTATAGGGTTCACCTGAAAAGATAAAGAAACCAATCATAACCAAATTCATGGTCACAAACCAACTTAGTAGTTTATACCAATTTTTGTTTTTATTTTTCTTATAAAAAGTGCTTTTCTTTTGATACACTTCAAATCCAGCCATCAAGACACCGTGATAAAAACCATAAACAATGTAGCTAACACTAAGACCATGCCAAAAACCCATGGCCAACATATTGACCATATAGGCATAGGTTGCATTGTGTAGTCTATTTTTAAACCATTTTTTCCTGATAACCTGCATCAATACTCTTGAAAATACAAAATCCCTCAGCCAGGTCGACAAGGTGATATGCCATCTGGTCCAGAAATCCTTGATATCGACACTCAAGAAAGGTTTGTTAAAGTTCATCGGTGTCTGAATACCTAAAATGTTGCTACTTCCAACGGCCATTAGACTATAGCCTGCAAAGTCGAAGAACAGATACAAGGTATAGAGGTACATATACTTGATTGAGTAAACGACTGTACCAGTATTATTTAGAGCGAGTAACATCTGATAAACATAGGTTGATAAAACAACCTTGTAGAGAAGGCCTAGAACGATACGATACACACCGTCCCCTGCTAACTCTAGATACTCTTTTCGAGGCATGACCTCGTTTATCTCTTTTAAAAATCTCCTACTCCGATCAATCGGACCAGCACTAACTGTAGGGAAAAAAAGTAAAAATTGCAGGTAGTCTTTTATGCTAATCTTTTCTTTAATCAAGCCATCCGATATCTCCAGCATGATCTGAATGGTCTTAAAGGACATGTAAGAAATGCCAATAAAGGCCAACAAATGCAGAGAAGTCAGGGCAAAGATTTTATTGATCACCAAAGGAAAAATAGAAAGGAAAACCAGAGGTTTCAGCCGCTTTGTTTCTATCCTCTGTGCTATGAAAACCAGAAAATATTGATAAGTTACAAAGGAGATTAAATAGACAATCATTGCTCTACTCTTGCCATAAATAGCTCCTGCAAATAAGAGGGAGAGCACCAAAATATAGTAGTCCTTACGTTTTTCAAAAAAGTTTACCACAAAACCAATCAGTAAAACTACAAACAAAAGAAGGAAAAACTCATTCCCCTCGAAATAATTCATACCAGCCAAACTCCTTTTTTCTTTTTCTCATCTCATGATTTATCTTTTTAAGATTAGTTCCTATCATATTACCAAAGATAGTTAACTTTATTCATTATATCATAATTTAAAAACTAAAAATACTTCTGTTATTTTATTTCTTAAAATAAAAAATCCAACTGACTCTTAGTACTGAATCCCAATAATGAGACAAAATTATTCACACAATAAATAAAATTCAAGAACAAAAAATTGATGAAGGGACCAGTGAAGAATTCTGCCTTTTTAGCTGAAATAGTAATCAACACCAGTATACAAACTTAAAAAAATCAAAATGACCAAAATGAAATGAGAAAGTACTCCTTTATTTTGGTCATTTTTTGTAAGTTGTGTTTATTGAGGTATGAATAATTGAGTTTTAATGTCTTAGAAAAGTGAGAATACAAGCACGGCCAAGGCTGCACCGATAACAGGTCCCACAACAGGAATCCAGGCATAAGACCAGTCTCCGTCTCCCTTGTTTGAAATTGGAAGGATACTGTGCATGATACGAGGTCCAAGGTCACGCGCAGGGTTCAAGGCATAACCTGTTGTCCCGCCTAGTGATAGACCGATACCGACAATCAACGTTCCCACTGCAAAGGTTCCGATTCCTGCTTGAAGATCATAAAGTCCCAGAGCAAAGATTGTTAATACCAATACAAAAGTTCCTAGGATTTCACTAATCAAGTTTGATACAGTATCTTTGATAGCTGGTCCTGTGCTGAAAGTAGCCAAAATATTTCCTGCATTTTCTTCTGCCTCATAATGCGGCTTGAATTGCAACCAAACCAAAATCTGACCGAGCATAGCCCCTGCGAACTGAGCTAGGATATAAGGGAAAACGGAAGCCCAAGGCAAACCACCTTTCAAGGCCACACCAATCGTCACAGCTGGGTTTAAATGAGCTGGACTGAGTTTTCCAGATACAAAGACTGCAACCGCAACGGCAATCCCCCAACCCATAGTAATCACAATCCAACCTGCATTGTTGCTCTTGGTTTTAGGAAGAACCACACCAGCAACAACACCATTTCCTAGAAGAATCAGGATTAAAGTTCCTAGAAATTCTCCAAATAATTCATTCATCATCTTTCTGTCTCCATTAAAAAGAAGGGGCGGGCGACAAGGAGTCCTGCCCTCCACCTCTTTGATTTTTTCTTAATTTTTTAATTCTGCTAAATCGTTGTTAGCGAGAGCCGCTTCGACATCCGCACGGTAGCCTGCTTTCTCTTCTTCTGACCAATCATAGAATCGTCCCATTTCATCCAAAACTGGCTCAACGATGCTATCCAAACTATCACGCATAAAGAGCATATGGTTGGTACGACGAAGCAGGAAGTCAACCGGGCTAAGAGCCAACTCGTTGCGCATTGCATAGTGAAGTGACAAAGTGTCTGCCAAACTGAGTCCTGGCGCTTGTTCCAAACTATGAGCAAGAGCAAAGACTTTCGGTGCATTTGAACCGTAAAGATTTGCTAGGTAATGAGCTTCCTTGCTATCCAAGCCACGTGACACTCCAAGTTGCGCAAAGGCTTCGATTTCTGAGTCCACATTTGCTGGGTTCAATTCCCCACCTGAAACAGGGTATGTCTTAGAATTGATCAGTTTAAAGCTACGGTCAAATTCTGCTTTGAGGATGTCAACCACGCGCTCCATAGCTCCTTCAGCCATCTTACGGTAGTCTGTGATTTTACCACCAGCAAGGGTCAAGAGACCATTATCGTCTCGGTCCAAGCTAGAACCACGAGAAACTGCAGATGGGTCCAAATGTTTCTCAGAGGTACTGCTTTCAAGCTTGCTAACAGCAGCCTCTACATCTTCACGCGTTTTTTCTTTAGAGAGGTAAGACTCAACAGTAGCAATCAAATTGTTAAAGCTTTCATCACTGATTGTACCGTTATTTCCTCCATTGTAGTCAGAAGCGCTATTGCCTGCGATCAATGGACGAAGACCTGCCCAGCTGCTTTCGATATCACCAATGGTGATGTTGGCTTCTGGGAAGCGGTTGTTGACAATACCAAGTAGATAATCTACATCTTCTTGAGTTACTTTTGGATGTTCCAAATCACCTGTGTAGTCTGTATCAGTTGTACCAAAGTAAGTCTTGTTTTCACGTGGGAGAACAAAGACCATACGACCGTCACCCAAACCTGTGTCAAAGTAAACTGGCTGTGAAACCTTGATCTTGCTTGAGTCCACTACCAAGTGAACTCCCTTAGTTGGACGCATTTGTGAGAATTGGGTTCCCTTATTAGACAAATTGCGTACTTTGTCGCTCCAAGGACCTGTCGTATTGATAACCAGACGCGCCTTGATTTCAAAGACTTGGTCTGTCAACAAATCACGAGCTACCACACCTGTAATCTTGCCACTTTCGTCAAAGAGGAAGCCTTCTGCCTTCACGTGGTTAGCAATGAGGGCACCATCTTGGTTGGCACGTTTGATGTTTTCAATCACGAGACGTGCATCGTTGTTACGGAAGTCAAGGTAAACCCCACCTCCTACCAAACCTTCTTTCTTCAAGTTTGGCTGGCGTTCCAAGACTTCTTCCTTACTCAAAACCTTGTTAGCAGCTGGTGTGTTGTTAACTCCTGCCAAAAGGTCATACAAATCCATAGCTACTTTAAGGCGGAAGAGGCTAAAGGTTGCTCCATCTTCATCATAAACTGGCAAGAGCATTGGGTCTGGTTTTGGAATGTGAGGTGCAATTTGTTGTACCACTGCACGTTCTGAAACCGTATCTGATACTACTTCTACGTCAAATTGCTTAAGATAACGAAGACCTCCGTGAACCAATTTTGTTGAACGGCTGGATGTTCCTTCTGCAAAGTCTTGCATTTCAATCAAACCAGTATCTAGACCACTAGCTGCCGCCTGCAAGGCTACACCAGCACCAGTGATTCCTCCACCGATAATCAAGAGGTCCAAGGTACGTTCCTGCATTTTTTTAATTGACAATTCACGTGTTTTCTTTGAAAATTCCATATTTACACACTTTCTAACTAAGTCGCTTTATTCTTCCAGTATTAGTCGTCTACTTCCGCAAAGACTTGCGTTGCTTTTACAGCCTTCTTCCAGCCCTTGTAGAGTTGTTCCTTGCGCGATTCGTTCATAGATGGCTCAAAGAGTTCTCCTGTCTCGTTCAAGAGTTTCAACTCATCCAAATCCTTCCAGTAGCCTACTGACAAACCTGCTAGGAAGGCTGCCCCTAGAGCTGTTGTTTCCAAGTTTTTGGCGCGTGCAATGTCGATTCCCAAGATGTCAGCTTGGAACTGCATGAGGAAGTTGTTCATAGCTGCACCACCGTCTACTTTCAAGACCTGTATAGCTGTCTGAGCATCCACTTGCATCGTATCGATAATATCACGCACTTGATAAGCAATTGATTGAAGAGTTGCCTTGATAAAGTCTTCCTTACTTGTTCCACGAGTCAATCCAAAGACAGAACCGCGAGCATTTTGGTTCCAGTATGGAGCGCCTAGACCTGTAAAGGCTGGAACGACATAAACTTCATCATTGTTGTGAGAATCACGAGCGTATTTTTCAGATTCTGGTGAATTTTCCACCATGCGAAGACCGTCACGAAGCCACTGAATGGCACTTCCTGCGATGAAGATAGAACCTTCTAAAGCATAGTAAACCTTGCCATTGATTCCGTAACCAATCGTTGTCAAGAGGTTATTTTCAGACAACTGCATCTCTTCCCCAGTATTCATGATGATGAAAGAACCTGTTCCATAAGTATTCTTAACCATACCTGGCTCAAAGGCCAACTGTCCAAAGAGGGCCGCTTGTTGGTCCCCAGCCATACCTGAGATTGGCACTTCTCCACCGTAGAAATGGAATGGCGCTGTCTTACCGTAGATTTCAGAGTTAGAACGAACTTCCGGAAGCATAGCCTTAGGAATGTTGAGGATTTCCAAAATCTCATCATCCCATTTGAGTTCTTTAATGTTATAAAGCATGGTACGAGCTGCGTTTGAGTAGTCGGTCACGTGAGCCGCACCGTCAGTCAATTTCCAAACTAACCAAGTATCGATAGTACCAAAGAGCAATTCCCCTTTTTCTGCTCGCTCTTGAGCTCCTTCTACATGATCCAAAATCCAACGAACCTTAGTCGCTGAGAAGTAAGCATCAATGATCAAACCAGTCTTTTCATGGAATTTTTCCACATAACCTTGACTTTTTAGTTGTTCAGCCAAAGGAGCTGTCTGACGTGATTGCCAAACAATAGCGTTGTAGATAGGAAGTCCTGTTTTCTTATCCCAGACGACAGTTGTTTCACGTTGGTTGGTAATTCCGATTGCTTCGATTTGATTTGGCTTGACACCACTTTCGATGAAGGCTCCAGCAATAACTGACTGGACAGAATTCCAAATTTCATTGGCATTGTGCTCTACCCAACCTGCCTGAGGGAAAATCTGAGTGAACTCTTTTTGACTCGAGCTAACTTTTTCTCCTTTTTTGTTGAAAATAATGGCACGAGAACTTGTAGTTCCCTGGTCAATGGCCATGATGTATTTTTCTTGTGACATGTGCTGTCCTCCTGATAAAGATCTTGAGGATGTCTCCTCTTTACACTAACTAGTATACAAAATAAAGCGCTTTCTTGTTCATCAACTTTTTTTAATTTTTTAAAAAATGTGAGGAGATTGTGTGAATTTCACAAAAAAGACCTGGAACAACCAAGCCTTTTAAGTGAATAATAACTGACGAATCGCTGCCAAATCTTCCATATCCAAGTCGTTTTTTAAATAATAAACTGGGGTCTGTTCCTTCTTATAAATCGGGTTATTGGTAACCAGCAAATCATAATGCCGAGTACAATCATAGGCTTCAATGGTAATAAAACGATTGTATTCCAAATACCGTTTCAAAATGGCTGCCATCCTTGAAAAGACAAGAAAACCAGATGTCAAATCCAGACCAATCCGCATATGCTGGCCACCATTTTCAGCCATATATTCTATCAACTGGAGCCATTCCCAGAGAATTTTCTTATCCAAATCCGTCCCCTGCTGAAAAGCAGGTAGAGCATGAAAAATCTCCTCTGCTATCCCCTTAAAATCATGTTCCATCAGCAAATAGGGATGACGATTCTCCAACTGGTACTTGTAGCGGTCCTGTAAAATATAGCCCTTATAGAGATAGACTTGAGCACAAAGCTGACTGAGTTCATAGGTGACATGGTCCTCTGTATAATCACCCAGTAACTCCTCCTTCTTCATTTCTTGAATCAATTGCGTCAGCAAATCTGCCAACTGCCCTCCAAACCCAAGAATATACTCCATAGTATGAAGAGGAAGAATACGATGGGACAAGAGGAAAGAGAAGAATATCATCATCTCCCCATCCTCAGTTCCTAGAGGAAGGTGTTGTCCAGCAAAAAAGGACGGAGCCTTTCTCAGCAAACGAAGGTAGAAAATATTGTCAAAATACCCTCGCATTTTTTCTTCTATGACTTGAAACTGACAGGCATTGACCCGGAGACGTTGTTGACTGATGTGAGCCCAGAGAACCAGGTCCAATTTCTGACCCGAAGACAAACTTGCACCGCAGATTTCTTCTAAAGTGGCAATCTCCTGTTTTCTCTCTGATTTCTGCATGTGACCTTCCCACTCCTGACTGGACCAAACCTTGCGGAAAAGACAGAAATAGAAATAGCGAATTTGATGTTCTGGACCTCGCCACCGTCCATTTTGGATGGATAAGTCAAATTCTGACAAAATCTGATTTAGACTAGCTAAGTGGCGACCAAGCGTAGCCTCACTAATCATCAATTCTTGAGCCAGCTGATGGGCTAAAAACTGTTGGTGGTAGAGAAGATAAACAAGAATCTGATATTTAACAGCATTCTCCAAAAACAGGATCCTAATATCTCTCCCCTTGGTAGCTGCACCAATCGATAGACGCAGATTCTCATCTTCTAACTGGATTGTCAGCTCTAAACCACTATCCAAAGCCTTGTCATTGAGCAGGGTAACATATTTGGTTAGGGTTGCTTTTGAAAATCCTGTTTCCTCCATTACAGCCTTGACGGTCGTCTGAGACTCTTGTAGTAGAAAGGAAAGGATTGAAAATTGGCCAGATTCAGCCTTTTCCATCAAGTCTCCTAAATACATTTGTTACCCCTTTCATTTTCTACCTTAAGCATAGCATAAATCTAACAAATGCTGAAATAATCTGTTTCTCTTTTTACTTTCATGCTGATTTCCTGGTTCATTATCCTGAAAATCAATAAACACACGGCTCCCCCTTTGGGCATTTTTATGCTAAAATAGTAGCTATGGATAAAATTATTAAAACAATATCAGAAAGCGGAGCCTTTCGTGCTTTTGTCCTTGACAGCACAGAAACCGTCCGCACTGCTCAAGAAAAACATCAAACCCAAGCTAGCTCAACTGTAGCGCTTGGTCGAACTCTTATCGCCAGCCAGATTCTCGCAGCCAATGAAAAAGGAAATACCAAACTAACAGTTAAAGTGCTGGGGTCTAGCTCTCTAGGTGCTATCATCACCGTCGCTGATACCAAGGGGAATGTCAAAGGTTACGTTCAAAACCCCGGTGTTGACATCAAAAAGACTGCAACTGGTGAAGTCCTAGTCGGACCTTTTGTCGGAAATGGTCAATTCCTCGTTATCACAGACTATGGTACTGGAAATCCTTACAACTCTATGACCCCCCTCATCTCTGGGGAAATCGGTGAAGACCTTGCCTTTTACCTGACTGAAAGCCAACAGACCCCTTCTGCAGTCGGCCTCAATGTCCTTTTGGACGAAGAAGACAAGGTCAAGGTTGCAGGTGGTTTCCTAGTCCAAGTCTTGCCAGGAGCCAAGGAAGAGGAGATTGCTCGCTTTGAAAAACGCATCCAAGCAATGCCAGCTATCTCTACTCTTCTCGAAAGCGACGACCATATTGAAGCCCTCCTCAAAGCTATCTACGGCGATGAATCCTACAAGCGTCTTTCTGAAGAAGAAATCCGTTTCCAATGTGACTGTAGCCATGAGCGCTTTATGAATGCTCTTGCCAGCCTTCCAAGCTCAGACCTACAGGAAATGAAAGAGGAAGACCACGGGGCAGAAATCACTTGTCAATTCTGCCAAACTACTTATAACTTTGATGAAAACGACCTGGAGGAACTCATTCGTGACAAATCTTAATACACCTTTTATGATTGGCAATGTTGAGATTCCCAATCGTACCGTTTTAGCGCCTATGGCTGGCGTGACTAACTCAGCCTTTCGTACCATCGCAAAAGAACTCGGAGCTGGACTCGTTGTCATGGAAATGGTCTCTGACAAGGGAATCCAATACAACAATGAAAAAACCCTGCATATGCTTCATATTGATGAGGGCGAAAACCCTGTCTCTATCCAACTCTTTGGTAGTGATGAAGATAGCCTAGCACGCGCAGCAGAATTCATCCAAGAAAACACCAAAACCGATATCGTGGATATCAACATGGGCTGCCCAGTTAACAAAATCGTGAAGAACGAAGCTGGCGCTATGTGGCTCAAGGATCCAGATAAGATTTACTCTATCATCAACAAGGTCCAGTCTGTCCTTGATATCCCACTTACTGTCAAAATGCGTACAGGCTGGGCTGATCCATCTCTTGCAGTAGAAAATGCCCTCGCTGCTGAAGCAGCAGGTGTTTCTGCCCTCGCCATGCATGGCCGTACCCGTGAGCAAATGTATACAGGTCACGCAGACCTTGAAACCCTTCACAAGGTCGCTCAAGCTTTGACCAAGATTCCCTTCATCGCTAACGGCGACATCCGCACAGTTCAAGAAGCCAAACAACGTATCGAAGAAGTTGGTGCTGACGCAGTCATGATTGGCCGCGCAGCCATGGGAAATCCCTACCTCTTTAACCAAATCAACCATTACTTTGAAACCGGAGAAATCCTACCTGATTTGACCTTTGAAGATAAGATGAAAATCGCCTATGAACACTTGAAACGTTTGATTAACCTCAAAGGGGAAAACGTCGCAGTTCGTGAATTCCGTGGCCTCGCTCCTCACTACCTCCGTGGAACATCTGGCGCAGCCAAACTCCGTGGAGCCATTTCACAAGCTAGCACTCTGGCAGAGATTGAAGCTCTCTTGCAATTAGACAAAGTTTAAACACAGAAAACCCGTAAACTTCATTCAGTTACGGGTTTTTAAAATGTCTATAAACTTGAGATTCTAAATTCTACTATTGAGCTAAAGCAACACTGGAAACCTTACCATCCGCTCCTGTTGTAATTTGGATGATTTTTCCCCCACCAATTTTGGCATTATACTTACCATCATCAAGAGTATAAGAATAGTCTCTGATAGAGTAGTTTTCTTTCTTTCCATCAGCAGATTCTACTGTGAATTTGCCTCCTGATGAAACTGTGATGGTTTCACCATTGGCACCCTTCCAGTTGCCTGCAGCTGCTGAGAAATCACCATCAACCATGGTTAAAACACCCTTGTAGCGTTTGTTGTGTTCTGCTTGCTTGTCTTGAAGTTTGCGGTCAGTTGTTGGATCATAGCCTGACTGGTTAGACTGAGCTTGAGAACCTTGCTGAGTTGAAGGAGCTTGAGTAGCAGTTTGTTGACTAGCTGCCTGTTGATTAGACACTTCTTGGCCTTGTCTTTGCTCTGGTGCAGGTGTCGCTTCTGATGGTGTCGCAGTTGCTGCAGACTGGTCAGTAGATGATTTGGTCTTTTCAGATGAAGCTGAACTTGAGGACTTCTGAGTTTTACTTTCTTTGCTAGAAGAAGCTGCTTTTGAGCTTGATGATTGGCTTGTCTTAACAGAACTGCTTGCTTGAGTTGTTTCCTTTTTATTTCCACAAGCTCCTAATAGCAAGGTAGAAGCCAATACAGTTGCTGCCATCAATTTGATATAGGTTTTCTTTTTCATTTTTCTACTCCTTTGTAATGTTTTAGAAATATAAAGAAATCTTTTTGTAATATAATTGTAACATTTGGCTTTAAATATGTCAACAATTTATCTAAACTATTTTAAAAATCTTAAATACTTTAGATACATTTACTCCTCCTACTCTTCTATTCGTAATAAAACAGAAAAACAGGAGATTTTTCTTTTAAAATTTGAATTTGTTTTTTGTGTAATCGCTTGCATTATATTAGACAAAGGAATATAATAACATTGAAATAGAATATAGGAGGTGCACTCTTATGCTAAATAAGTATTACAAGTATCTACCTTGGTTGATTTTGGGAGCTATTGGCTCTTATCAATCAGCCACTTACTATGCGCGAACTTCATTTGATGTCTTCTATCTGACTGCAATCTTTTTGATTGTCTATATCGCTTTGTTATTTTTACATGAGAACTATCTCAAGTATCGATATAAAGACTTCTTTACTCACATGTTGAGTAATCCTAAGAAAGATAGTCATTCATAAAATATGATGATAAATAAAAAGGTCGGGAAAAGTTCCCGGCCTCGTTTTTTATTTCAATCGATAGGTTTTTCTTGGTTTCTTTTTAGGTACTCGTTTGAGTCCGACTTCTTCTACATATTCTCCGTATTTTACGAGAAAGTTATTGCTGACGATTGGGTGACCAGGGTTGATGAGATTGACCAGTTCAGTCCCCTCGTAGACAGTGAACTCCTCCTCCAGCAGATAAAGGAAGGTCGGATTCCAGTCGAGACGGCCTTGGATTCGTTTGATGGATTCTTGGATAATGGCATAATGGTCAAAGGCGAAGGCTTGCTCCTCCAGCTCCACTCCCTCTAGGAAGCATTTACCTGTCTGAAAATCGACATCCACGAAAACGACATCCTTGGCATCGTCTCCTGCTTGAACAAGTTCTAATGCACGACTAGGCAGATAAACCAAGTGGGCAATGGTCACTGTCCAGCCCCGTGGGTCACGGCCGGGGGTCGATACGGTCATCAATTGCTCAATTTTTTCCAAAGGAAGATCGAGATTAACTTCTTCTCTCACCTCACGCTGACAGGCATGCGCAGCATCTTCGCCCTTGTCCATAAATCCTCCAACTAAGGCCAAACAATTTTGATAAGGGTGAGCCTTGCGACGAATTAATAAGAGCTTGATCTTTCCTTCGACAAAGCAGTAGGCTACCATATCCACCGTCACACTTGGTTTTTCGTATTGAGGGAGTTCCTGCTTGTAGTACCAGTCTAAAAACTCTTCCTGACTTGCATGAACTTCAAAAAATTCTTTTTCCGTCATCCCTGCTGGAATCATCGTATCCGCCATTTTATGCCTCCTTACGAACTGCCTTGGTCCATTGGTACCAACCTACTAGACTATTGAGTGTGTAAACCCAGTACATCCCTTGGATGTGGATATTTTCACCCCACCAGAGGTAGATACTAAAAAGATTGGTTGCAATCCAGAAAATCCATTGCTCACGGTAGAGACGTGTCATCAAGAGCTGACCTACACCATTGGTCGCATCGGTTACACTATCACGGAAAGGGCGAGCGCTATGAATACTTTGGTAAGCCAAGCCCATACCAATCCAAATGATAGCAGTCAAAGCCAAGTACTTGAGCCAGTCAAGCACAGATAATTTCTTAGCTTCAAAGTGAGATTCTTCTACTTTTCCTTGATCATTGATACGGTTGGACAGCCAAGCATAGAGGCCAATCGGCTGCATGACAAAGAAGTAAACGGTCGTCAAAACTTCACCATAAAAAGTCGCATTCATAGCCAAAACCAAATAGATAGCAGAGTTAATGGCCCCAAAGAGATAATTGCTTGCACGCCCTTCTGCTACCAAGATAACACAGACAATCCCAGTCCAAGATGCCAACAAGCTCATCCAGTCATGACTTTCTGTATTTTGCGTGAATTCCAAGATCAAGGGAACACTTGACAAGACAATGAGATACAACCACTGGAAGAGGCTACGGCCGACAAAGAGATCTTTCCAGAGCAGGTTCATGATTCCTGTAAAACCGATCTTGCGGGCTTCCGCATGGACATTTTTAAAGTTTTCGATAAATTGTGTGATTTTTTCAGTTAGTTTTTTCATAATTGTCTCCTAATCTGCTTGATAAATGGCATCAATAGCCACTTTGGCTGCTTCATAATTGCCTAGGTAATCCTCAGCTAGATAAACTAGTGGAATGGTGGTTAAATATCGCTCTCTCATCTGGTCCAAATGCTGGGAAAAACTATGACGAATATGGTCTTCTGCCATGGTCATATCTCTAAATCCGTCATTGACATAGGAGCCGACAGGCTGCACAAAGAGAATCAAGTCCCATTTTTCCTTAGCTAAGATTGAGGCAAAGAGATTATCAAAAGTCTCTCCTGATAAATCCCCTTGGTCCTCAGTCTCCATGTAATAATCATAGTAGCCCTTGGTTACTAAGGAGTTGGTATCAGCTATCACCAGTCCCCTATTGGCATTACTGTCGATTAATTTAGAGGTCTGGTCATACTGTCCTAAAAAGAGATAATAGTAATCTTTTGGAGTCAATTCATCGTCACGGACATTGTTTTTGATCTGGTACTCACGTGCGTATTCCAGACTGACGGGTGCATCGTAATACCTTGCCAAATCCTTGGCTAGAGTGGTCTTCCCATTGCTGGCACTTCCCATAATCAACACTTTCTTTGTAAACTGACGACGGAAGGGTTGAGCGATATATTTCCAATATTTGCTTGGATTTTCTCGAATCATAGTCGCTGAGATACCAAACTTTTTTTCTTGCAAGACAGTCTCAAAGCCACGATTTGATAATTCTTGCTGGTAGTCACGTTCTCCCACAAAGAAGATCAGCTCTTGCTGGGTTTCATCATAGGAAATCTCTGCTAACATCTGGTCCAACCACTCCTGCCAGCCTATAGGATAACGGGGAAGGTTAGTTTCATCCAGCTTACAGACAGAGGTTAACTCGTCATCACCAAAGGCCTCTCGAATATAGCGAAACCTTTTTTGCAATGTTAAGCCTACCTGCTCCCCTCGGTCTCCCTCGTAGCCTGAAACGACAACCCAGACCTGGTCACACTGCCGCTTCGCTCGCTGAATCAGATCGATATGTCCTTGATGAAGTGGAGCAAAGGTTCCAAATACCACTGCTGTTTTCTTTTTCATAAATGCATTGCCTTTTTATAATTTTTGATATTTTTATTATCTATGTTTTTTATTATAAACTATATTTTTGTTTTGTCAATAGTTTTTTATTATTTTTTATAAAAAAGTAGCAAAAAAGAGAATCAAGATTGCTCCTGATTCTCCATTTTTATGCAATATCAAATTTTAACTGGCCTGCTTTAACACCAATCTTAAGTGTGCTGCCTGCCACCAAATCTCCCTTAAGAAGAAGTTCTGCCAACTTGTCCTCCACTTCTGTTTGCAGGGTTCTGCGAAGTGGACGAGCTCCCATCTCTGGGTCATATCCTTGATTTGCCAACAATTTCAGGGCTGAAGCTTGTAATTTCAAATCAATGCCTTTTTCAGCTAAACTTGCCACTAAAGGTTTAACCATAATCTTCACCACTTCCTGCATATGGTCGCTAGATAGGCTATGGAAGACCACCTTTTCATCAATACGGTTGATGAATTCAGGTCTATAAGCCTTTTTCAACTCTTCAAACATGCGTTTTTCCATGTTTTCCTGGTCAAAACGAATATCCTTAGCCCCAAAACCAACCGTCTTATCATCACGAAGGGCTGTCGCACCAAGGTTCGATGTCATGATGATAATGGTATTTGAAAAATCGACCTTGCGTCCCTTACTATCTGTCAAGACACCGTCATCCAAGACCTGCAAGAGGACATTAAAGATGTCTGGGTGGGCCTTCTCTACCTCGTCAAAGAGGAGAACAGAGTATGGTTTGTTGCGAACCTTCTCGGTCAACTCCCCACCTTCTTCATAACCCACATAACCCGGAGGAGCTCCATTGAGACGGCTGGCTGCGAATTTCTCCATATACTCACTCATATCAAAGCGGATAAGAGCTGATTCGTCGTCAAAAAGAACTTCTGCTAGAGCCTTGGCCAATTCGGTCTTACCGACACCTGTGGGTCCTAGGAACATAAAGGAACCAATCGGACGCTTGTGACTGCGAATCCCTGACTGGTTGCGGCGAATGGCACGGCTAATGCTTGAAACTGCTTGATCTTGACCGATGACACGTTTGTGGAGTTCAGCTTCCAAGTTCAGGTATTTCTTAGCATCTGTTTGCGTCAGTTTTTGGACTGGAATACCTGACAAGCGACTCAAGGTGGTCAAAATATCAGACTCTGTCACCAAGTCTTTATAGACAGGCACTTCCTCTTCTTTTGCGATTAGCTGAGCTGCCTGTTTCCACTTGCCATCAATCAAGGCTTTGTCAGCTGGACTCAAACCTGAATCGTCTGCTTTTACATGCTTAGCCTTATTTTGTACTGTTGCTGCTGCTTCATCTAAGAGGTCGATAGCAGAGTCTGGCAAGTGACGGCTAGTCAAGTAACGATGCGCCATCTTGACAGCTGTTTCGACCGCTTCATCTGTGATTTGCACACGGTGATGTTTCTCATAAGTCGCCTTCAAGCCTTGTAAAATGGTCATGCTGTCTGCCACGCTTGGCTCTTCGATCGTCACTTTGGCGAATCGACGAGAAAGGGCCGCATCTTTTTCGATGTGTTTTTGGTATTCTTCCTGAGTGGTCGCACCAACCGTTCTCAAAGTTCCGCGCGCCAAGGCTGGCTTCAAGATATTGGCCGCATCCAGAGTCGAATCAATCCCGCTCCCAGAACCCATGATGGTATGAAGTTCATCGATAAAGAGAATGACTTGACCATCTTCTTCAATATCCTTGATGATATTGTTCATGCGTTCTTCAAAGTCACCACGGAAGCGTGTCCCTGCAACGACATTCATCAAATCAAGCTCTAACACGCGCATCTTAGCCATTTCCGTAGGCACATCCCCACTAGCAATACGCTGAGCAAGACCAAGCGCCAGAGCTGTTTTCCCGACACCAGCATCCCCAACCAAGACAGGATTATTCTTTGTCTTCCGACTCAAGATTTGAATCATACGCGAGATTTCCTTGTCCCGACCGATGACTGGCTCTAACTTGCCAGAACGCGCTTGCTCTGTCAAATCATGCGTATAGTCCTCAAGACCACCGCTCGGAGTCTGGGGCATGCCCATCATATTAGCCATAGAATTTTGCTTATCAGCTACTGTACGATGACGTTGGCGTAAAGCCTTGAGATCTTCACGAGTCCAACCTGCCCGTTCTTCTAAATTTCGACGAAGGGCAGCAATCTTGACCTGATCTTTCTTGTCTTCATATGAAAAACCTGCTCTCTCTAAGATACGAGTCGCCAAGGCATTGCCATCATGCAAAATCGCATAGAGGACATGCTCTGTCCCTAGCACCTTAGCATGAACCACTGATGCCACATATTCTGCTTCATCAAAAATGACCTGCAAACGATGAGAAAACGGCAATTCCATGAAGGTTTCATCCTGGCTATAGTCCGTTTCAGTCAGTTCCAAAGCGACTTCTTCTAAACGGTCCATCTCATATGGATAATCATTTAAAGTTGCCCCTGCCACACTATAACTGTGATTGGACATGGCAATCAACAAGTGCCAAGACTCTAGATAACGAGCTCCAAAATGGCCAGCAACCATGTAGGCACTTTCGATACATTCATTCAATGCTTTTGAATAGTTCATCTTACTTCCCTTTTCTATCTACCTCTTGTATGACCTGTCGTAGCATATTAGCACGAATAACTGGAGCTTCTTCTCCTAGAACGCGATCCAAAGCTACTGCTACCAGCAAATTCATCTCCTGCTTGGTCATCAATTCCTGCTCAACCAAAAGCTGTAGAATATCCTCATAAATTTCTTGACTGACCCGCTCACCAATTGAGTAAAGCAGATCCCTGAGCATTTCATGATGACTAGAAAACTCAATCCGTCCTATACGAATGTAGCCTCCGCCACCACGTTTACTTTCAACCAAGTAGCCTCTACTTTCAGTAAAGCGCGTCTTGATCACATAGTTAATCTGACTAGGAACAACCTGAAAAGTATCTGCCAACTGACTCCGTTGCAACTCCACAATTCCAGATTGATCTAAAATCGCCTTGATGTAGGCCTCAATATGATCCGATGTATTTTTAAATCTCATTACAAACCCACCTCTCTCTTTAAACCTTGACTATCTTTGACTATTATACCGAAATTTTCTCATTTTTAAAAGAAAAAGGGCGCTGGTAAAGGATAATCTTCACCAACTCCCTATTTTTCTACTTATCTAAGCCTAATTCTGCCAAGATTTGACGTTTGTAGGCAATCTTTTGAACTTCCTTGTCCTCACCTTCAGACCAATCTAGTTTAATTTCTGAAACAATCTGCCCAGGGCGATTTTTCAAGATATAGATGCGGTCGCTGAGATTAAGGGCCTCCTCGATACTATGCGTGATGATCAAGGTTGTTAGCTGCAACTGCTTGTGAATCTCAAGGTACCAAGCGTGTAGTTCCATCTTGGTCATCTCATCCAAGGCGCTAAAGGCTTCATCTAAGAGAAAGAGCTTGTGACCGAAAAGATAGGTACGAAGCAAGGCCACACGCTGGCGCATCCCACCACTGAGTTCATGAGGGTATTTATCTCTTACAGCTGTCAACTGGAAAGTCGCAAGAATTTCATCTGCGCGAGCAATAGCTTCTGCCTTATCCACCTTTTGAATCAAGAGGGGAAGAATGATATTACCAAGCACCGTCTTGTGCTCCAAGAGTAGATCCTTTTGCAACATATAACTCACACGCCCCTTGGGATTTTCTTCACCATCAAGGACAATTCTCCCTGACTGAACTTCTAAAATCCCCGCAATTAAGTTGAAAAGCGTAGTCTTACCAACACCACTTGGGCCTAGGATGGAAACCACTTCACCTGAAGTCACCTGTAGGTTGATATCCTCTAAAATCCTCTCCTGACCATAGGCATAACTGACGTGTTCTAGTCTAATTTCTGTCATTATTTCACAAATTCGTTGGTGAATCCTTTGTCTGTCAAGTCTTCTTTAAGGATACCATTTTCTTTATCCCATTTGTAGAAGGCATTCCAGCGAGCTGCGTCAAATTGACCCCATTTTTCCTTGTCGCTTGCGTATTCTTTTGACAAGTATTTTTGAGATTCGATGACAAAGTCACGTTTTTCCTGAAGTTCAGGTGCATTCTTGATGAGGATATCAGCTGCTTCTTCTGGATGCTCCATAGCATATTGGTAACCTTTTTTGATAGCTTGGATAACTTTGCGTGCTTCTTCTTTGTTGTCTTTGAGGTAGTCGTTGTTTGCGATGATAACTGGTGAGTAGTAATCAAATTCCTTGACGTAGTCTTTCAAATACATGAAGTTAGCCTCTACGCCTTGAGATTTTGCAAGGATACCATCCCATCCATAGTAGATCCAAGCAGTGTCAAATACTCCATTGGCAATCGGTGTGATAGAGTTTGAATCGTTGTTTGGTACTTTTTCGACTTTATCAAAGTCCCCACCTTGTGACTCTACCAAAGTTTTCAACATAGCAAGTTCAGTTGGGTCATTCCATGTACCATATTTCTTACCAACCAAGTCCTTTGGACTAGCTACATTGTCAGATTTACGAGAGATAATTCCTGATGTATTGTGCTCTACGATAGCTGCAACGGCAGTAATTCCTGCTCCTTTTTCCAATTTTTTAGCCATGTAGTCTTGGAAATAGACTGCAAATGGTGCCTTACCATTGATAACCAAATCAGAAGAACTTTCTTCTGGTGGCAATTTCAAATCAACATCCACTCCAGCTTCTTTGAAATAACCTTTTTCCTTAGCCACATAAAGCCCTGTGTGGTTGGTATTTGGTGTCCAGTCTAAGATAAAGTCGATTTTCTTAAGTTCTGCTTCCTTATTATCCTTAGAAGCAGTTCCTTGACCACAAGCTACAAGCACAACAGCTACAAGAGCTGTTAAAACAGTTAAAAACACTTTCCATGTTTTCTTCATTTCAATTTCCTCTTTTCTTTTTCAGAAACGTTCTAATTCTACGAACGTTTCCATTTAATAACATATTTTTCACTGATATCGACCAACTTCATACCAAGAAGACTGATAATCGATACCAGAATAATAATAGCAAACATGGTATCATACTGAAACAGTTTCTTGGACTGAATCATGTAGACACCTAGTCCTTCAAAGCCTCCCAACCACTCAGATACCACTGTTGTGATAAAAGCGTAGGAGACACTGACCCTCAGACCTGCATAAAAGTAAGGCAGACTCACTGGAATTTTAAAATGCCACAGGATTTGCCAAGGTTTGGCCCGCATCAGACTAAACAAGGCCAGCATATCCTTATCACAATGCCTAAAACCGTCCAAAATGCTAACGATGATAGGAAAAGTAGTCGTCAAGATAATCAAGACAATCTTGGGTAAAATCCCATAACCGAGCCACAAGACCAGGATAGGAGCTAGGGCAATGGTCGGAATGGTCTGGACAACCACCATCATAGGGTAAATCAGATCGTTAAGCCAAGTCAAACTATCCATGAGCACAGCCATGAGACAGGCAATCAAGACTCCCAAAATTAGACCTAGTAAAGCCACTCTCAAGGTCGCCCAGCTATGGTGCCAGAGAAATTCTCTATCACGCACAAAGGCCTGGAGGATTTCAAGAGGTGTCGGCAGGATAAACTTGGGGAGAAGTTTAAGAAAACCTGCTAACTGCCAGATTGACAAGACTCCTAGAAAGCCCAATAGACTAATGTGTCGTCTCAGTATACTTTTCAAGTTTCTCATCAATACTTAAAATCTCTCCTACATTTATTTTGACATTGGCAAAGACATTATCTGCCTCCTGCCCTGCCACTTCTAGCGCTTCTTTGAGAATGCGCATAAGCTCATCAAACTCCCCTTCCAAGACCGTTTCAAATGGTGTCACCACCATAGTCACTTCTTGAGCTTGCAGATAAGCAATGACCTGATCAATAACAGCAATCCGATCAATTCCCTGTGCCAAGGGTAAAACTTGCAAGGCTATGCTTGCTTTCATAAGAACCTCCTCTTCTCGTTTTCCTTTGACAAAAAGAAAAACCTTTACCATATATGGAAAAGGTCAAGATTAGACTAAGTATCGTTCCCTACGCTGGCATTACCCAGATCAGGTGCGGTCGAAGTTTAACACTTCCTCTCAGACTGTACACAGACTCCCATATATTATATGGACATATGATAGCGCAAAACAAAAAAAATGTCAAGGAAACTGCTTACAGAAAAACATGAAAAAGAGTTTGAAAACAAGTGCTTCAAACTCTATATAGCTTTTTTATTTAGCTTCGTACCAAGTTGTCCCTTCATTTTCATCTGCGATGAGGGGAACACTGAGTTGAATGGCTTCTTCCATAGTTTGTTTGACCAATTTTTTCATCTCTGCTAGTTCCGATTTAGGCACTTCAAGGACGATTTCATCGTGCACTTGCAACAGCATCTTAGTCTGATAACCACCTGCAACCAAGGCTTTATCTAGCTGAATCATGGCAATCTTGAGAATATCTGCCGCCGAACCCTGAATAGGAGAGTTGATAGCTGTCCGCTCCGCAAAACCACGAATATTAAAGTTGCGCGAATTGATATCTGGCAACTCACGACGACGCTTGAAAAGTGTCTCTACATAGCCCTTATCACGCGCCTCACGCACCACTTCATCCATGTAGTTTTTAATACCTGGAAAGCGTTCAAAGTAGGTATCAATGTAGGCTTTGGCCTCCTTACGACTAATTCCCAAATTATTAGACAAACCAAAGTCTGAAATCCCGTAAACCACTCCAAAGTTAACGGCCTTGGCATTTCGACGGTCGTTTGCAGTCACATCCTCGGGACGCTCAATGCCAAAGACACGCATGGCTGTTGAGGTATGGATATCAGCCCCCTCTTGGAAGGCCTTAATCAAGTGCTCATCTTTAGAGATATGCGCCAAAACGCGCAATTCAATCTGAGAATAGTCGGAGCTGAGTAGCACACTATCATCCCACTCAGGCACAAAAGCCTTACGAATGAGACGGCCTTGCTCCAAGCGCACAGGGATATTTTGCAAGTTTGGATCCACACTAGACAGACGCCCAGTCTGGGTCAAATCCTGCACATAGCGAGTATGAATCTTGCCATCAGCCAAAATCCAGTCCTGCAAGCCAATCACATAAGTAGACTGAATCTTAGCAATCTGACGGTAATCCAGGATTTTCTTAACAATCGGTGCAATCGGAGCCAGACGCTCCAAGACATCCACCGCTGTCGAGTAACCTGTCTTGGTTTTCTTAGTGTATTCTAGAGGAAGTCCCAATTTTTCAAAGAGAAGCACGCCCAACTGCTTAGGCGAGTTAATATTAAACTCCTCACCAGCCAGTTCATAAATCTCCTGAGTCAGTTTTTCAATGACAAGCTCATTTTCAGCCTGCATCTCAAGCAAGGTCTCTTTCTTGACCGTAATCCCAGCAATTTCCATCTTGGCAAGGACAAAAGCCAGAGGTTGCTCCATATCATAAAGAAGCTCTAATTGCCCATTTTCGCTGAGCTTTTCAAGTAAAATAGGCTTTGTTTCGACCAAAACTGCAATCTTACGAGCCAAATGTTCCAAGAATTTCTCGCGTTCAGGAACGGCTTTTTTGACACCCTTACCATAGAAAGTCTCATCATCGACCAAATAAGTCTGACCATAAAGACTAGCGATGGTCGCAATTTCATTGTCCTCCACAGTCGAAAGGAGGTATTTAGCCAAGCGGCTATCAAAGGAAGGAGCCTGCAAATCCACACCAAAACGATGCAAGAGAACCTTGGATTTTTTAAAATCATAAATTTTCAAAGATGTTTTTTCTAAGAAATCCTTGAAAATAGGTTCCTGAAAAAGCTCAAGCTTGTCTGTAGCATAGAGCTTTTCCCCACAAGACCAGGCAAAACCAACCAAATCATCCGTATGGTAATTCTCACCAAAAAGCTCAAAATGGAAGATAGACTCTTCACTCAGCATGTCTTGACTGATTTGGTCAACAATAGTAAAGTCCAAACTCTCAGCCACTTCAGCTGACGATGCATTTAAAGTCTGCTTGAGCTGTTTGAAGCCCATCTCATCGTAGAATTTCCCAAGGTTTTCAACATCTGGACCACTATAGACCAAATCCTCCAAACCAATCTCAATCGGTGCCTTGGTATCAATGGTCGCCAGTGTTTTAGACAAAAAGGCCTGTTCCTTATCATTGATGAGATTTTCCTTCATCTTAGAAGCCTTCATCCCATCGATATTTTCATAAATCCCCTCAAGCGAACCATGCTCCAGCAAGAGCTTGATACCCGTCTTTTCACCGATTTTGGTCACCCCAGGGATATTATCCGACTTATCACCCATGAGCGCCTTGAGATCGATAAACTGAGTCGGTGTGATGCCCATCTTTTCCATAAGATATTCTGGCGTAAAGGCCTCAAACTCAGCCACACCTTTCTTGGAAATCTCAACCACCGTATGCTCATCCGTCAGCTGAATCAAGTCCTTGTCCCCACTGACAATGGTAATATCAAAACCATCCTGCTCAGCTAGTTTATCCAGCGTCCCAATGATGTCATCCGCCTCATACTGAGCCAACTCATAATGACGAATCCCCATATGATCCAGCAACTCACGAATGAAGGGAAATTGCTCACGAAACTCATCAGGAGTCTTAGCCCGACCACCCTTATAGTCCGCATACATCTCTGTACGGAAGGTCGTCTTACCCGCATCAAAAGCCACCAAAATATGACTCGGCTCAACCCGTTCCAACAAGTGGCTCAACATCAACTGAAAGCCATAAATCGCATTGGTATGCAAACCAGCCGCATTCTTAAAACGGTCTAACTGCTGATAGAGCGCAAAAAACGCCCGAAAAGCAACAGAAGACCCATCAATCAATAATAATTTTTTCTTATCCATACACCCATTATAAAGGAAAGCACCAAAAAATACCATTGGGAAGAGTTCCCTGAGAGAAACTAAGATAATCTAAAAAAGAGAAGGAAGTTACTCCCTCTCTTTCAAACTACGAAATGAATTAGTTTTTACGTTTCACAAATGGAAGGGCACCAAGGAACAATCCAAGGAATCCTAATGATGCAACTGCAGCATTATCTTTACCACCAGTATTTGGAAGTTCTTTTTTATCTTCTGCTTTTGCTGCTGGTGCTTGATAAGTATTATCCTTGTTAGTACCTGCTGTTGTAAGAGTATATTCTGGAACTTCGTTAATTGCTGGGGCGTCGGTTTCTGCATACGCTGGAACTTCAGTAATTGCTGGGGCACCTGTCTCTGCATACGCTGGAACTTCGTTAATTGCTGGGGCGCCTGTCTCTGCATACGCTGGGACTTCAGTAATTGCTGGGGCGCCTGTCTCTGCATATGCTGGGACTTCAGTAATTGCTGGGGCGCCGGTTTCTCCGTATGCAGGAACATTATTCACTGTAGCGTCTTCACCATTTGTAGATAAAGGCCCTGTATATTCTGGAACTTCGTTAACAGCTGCTAAGACAAAATTAGCACCACCTTTATATTCTGGAACTTCATTAACAGCTGCTTCTAAACTATTAACTCCACTGTTGAATTCTGGAGCTACCGCAGCTACAGGAGATAATAATGCTTCTCCGTTTTCATTCACAGGTGTATTGGTTGCAAGAGTTCCAGTGAATTCTTGAGCTACCGCAGCTACAGGAGGCAATAATGCTTCTCCATTTTCATTCACAGGTGTATTGGTTGCAAGAGTTCCAGTGAATTCAGGGGCTACCTCAGCTACAGGAGCATCAGCCGCATTAACTCCTCCACTATATTCAGGAGCATCAGCTACAGTAGGAGGTGTTGCATCATTTACCCCACCATTGAAATCAGAGCCATTATCCCCAGCAGGAGAGTCACTAGGATTCACACCACCGTTGAATTCAGGAGAGTTAGGAGCACTTGGAACTTGGTCAGGTTGTTTAGCATCATCAGAAGGTGCATCACTAGGACTTACACCACCACTAAAGTCTTTCGATTCTTCACCCTTAGGAACTTCTTTTAAGTTTTCGATGTAACCTAAAGTTGCGTTGTAATTCTCAGTTAGTTTGGCAATTGCATCGTCATCCTCTTGAACTGCTTCGTTCACTTCGTCGAAATTGGCCTTAGCTTCTTCAGCTGCTGCTTTAGCAGAAGCAACTGAAACTTCTAGTTTAGTTACAGCATCTTGCAATCCATCTTGGATAGCTTGATCCGCATTGTATTTCTTAGCAGTTTCAAGAGCAGTTTTAGCTTTTTCTAAAGTTTCGTTTTGTTTCTCTAATGTAGCATTTTTCTCTTCTACTACCTTAGCTTTTTCAGCAGCGTCAGCCTTATCTTCCTCAGCTTCTTTAGTTAATTTTTCAATTTTTTCAGCTAAATCATCAGCAATGTCTGTAAGTTTTTTGACAATTGGTTTAGAAGCTTCTTTTTTAGCTGCTTCTTCAATTTTTTTAGTTTCGTCAGCAGTTAATTCTTTAGTTTTATAAGCTTCAGGAGCTTTATCTTTTGTGTTAGCATCGTTGAGGAATTCATCTATAGCTTGAGTAGCTGTAAGAACTCCATCTTCAATCGCTTTTAATAAAGCTTCTTTACCGATTTCAGCTTTTGCTTCTTCGATAGCTTTCGCTTTATCTTCTGGCTTGATGCTAGCATCCTTGTTGACTTTATCTTCAGCTTTTTTTTCAAGTTGCTCTAAAGCACCTTTCAAAGCTTCTAAGTTATCTGCTTCTTCTTTTTTAGCGTCTTCTTCTTTTTTAACTTCTTCTTCAACTTTAGCTTTTGCTTTAGCTGCTTCTTCTTTAGCCTTAGCTAATTCAGCTTCTGCATCAGCTTTAGCTTTGTCTGCTTCTGCTTTTGCAGTCTCAGCAGCAGTTACATCAACAGCTTCTTTTTTAGCTTTAGCTGTAGCTTCTTCTACTTTTTTAGCTTCTTCAGCAACTTTAGCATCAGCTTCTGCTTTAGCTTTAGCAGCTTTTTCAGCTTCGGTTGGTTCAGCTTCTTCCTCTGGAGTTTCTTCTGCTGGTTTAGCTGGTTCTGCAGCTTCTTTTGCTTCTGCTTTTTTTACTTCTTCAAGAAGATTATCACGTTTTTCAGTTAAATCTTGAATTTCAGCTGTAGCATCTTGAACTTTCTCAGCAGCTTCGTCAAATTCAGATTTGGCAGTATCACGTTCTTTTTCAATCGCAGTTACAGCTTTTTCTAATGGTGCTGTGATATCTTCAGCAAATCCGTTATCTTTAGCGGATTTAAGAGCTTCTTTTGCTTCTTTTAAAGTATCTTCCTGTTTTTTTAGTGTTTCAGCTTTCTTTTCAGCATCAGCTTTTAATTTCTCAGCATCATCCGTTAAGTTTTCAATTGTTTCAGTTAAATCATCAGCTTTGTCTTGCAATTTTTCTGATGCAGGACGAGCAGCATCCGCTGCTTCACCTTCATCAATTCCCGCTTGAACCTCTTCAGGAAGCTTGTCCTTAGATACAGGAGTTTCTGTTTTAATTGTTGGATTAGTATCTTGTGCTTTTTCAGCATCATCTGCTAACTCAGCAAGAATATCAGAGGCACTTAATTCACCAGACTCAACAGCCTTTAATAATTCTTCTTTTGCTTTTTTATCAAGCAATTCGTTATCAGGCATTTGTTTCAAAGCTTCAGTTAAACCTTCTTTAGCTTCTGCTTCTTCTTTTGCGGCTGCTTCTTCTTTTGCTTTAGCGTCAGCTTCAGCTGCTTTAGATTTAGCATTAGCTTCTTTTTCAGTTTCTTTTGCTTTTTCTACCTCAGTTTTTGGAGTTTCAGCCGTAAGTGTAGGCTTAGTTTCTCCAGTAGGTTGAGCAGCTGTAGGTTTGTCATCAGCTTTCACAACTGACGGTTGAGATGCAACAAATGTAGTACCTAAAACAGCTACACTAGCCAAACTGGTTAAAATCATTTTTTTTTTGAGTGAAATCAAGAAATATGTTATATTATATATACTTTATTATTAATATAATGTATTTTGAGGCTATAAAAAACTTCAAGAAAGTAACGCATGTTTTACTAGCTTTCTTTTTTTCTTTCTTTTCATCACTTTCATTTTCTATAGCAAATTATAGTTTCGAATCCAATTCAGATATCTTAACTCTTCATAAAAACTCTAGTTTAAACAAAAAAACAGGAGATTTCTCTCCTGTTCAGATTCAATTACTTAAAATTAAATCCACTCACCATTATGATTTACAGTATAACCGTCTACTATTGTATTAACAGCTAGCTCACCTGAAGAGTAAGAATAATACCACTTACCAGAGACTTGATACCAGCCCGTTTTCATTGCCCCTGAATCATCTAGATAATACCAAAATCCTTTCTCCTGTAACCAGCCTGTCTGCATTTCACCAGATGATTTCAAATAATACCAGGTAGAACCATCTTTCAGCCATCCCGTCGCCTTAGAACCATCTGATTTGAAATAATACCAACTACCATTTATTTTCATCCAACCCACAGTCAATCCATTATTTGAACCATGATTAGATTTATTTACTGATTGATTTTGTGACGAAGTCACTCCCTCCAACTGAATATAACGTCGACTCCCGCTATAAGAAATATAACTCAACCACTTGTAACCATCCTTTTCTATCACCTGATCATAATGAACACTCTCACCTGGAGAATAATATGCAAGTGGAGTTGCATTCAATAATGGTTGATCTTTAATAGGAGTCTCCACCTTAAAATAATGAGTTCCTTTCATCAAAGATGACGATTGACTGGTCACAACATGATTGCTTGTCGAATCTTTTGAACTGCTTGGGACTTCTTTAGAATTGCTTGATAAATCTTTAAAATGAATAAAACCGGTCATCTTGTTTGCTTTTACAATTCGTTTATTATAATTACCTTTATAATCATAGTTATATTCCTCAATTTCTATATTATCTCCCATCACATTTGAAACCCAAGCAACATGGCCATAACCTCCTGCAGTAGACCAAGCAATAGATCCGATAGCTGGTGTATTATCTACACGATAACCTTCACGACGAGCACGATAACCCCATTCACCAGCATTACCATAAGCTCCTGGAAGCTCAAAACCATTTACTCCACTCAAGCGAAAAGCAGCAAATGAAGTACACTGACGAGAATACATCCTCCACTTATCAATACTCTGACTCCCATTTTTATAATAAGCAGGATAATCATCTCCACGAGCATAAGAACTGTTTGCATGAACACTTTCTCCAGCCGACAACATCAGCCCTACTACTAAAAAAGGAACAACCTTTTTAACTGACTTTCTAATAGAAAACCTTGTCTCTGCTACTTTAAATGGTGAAATTTTCATTCTTCCTCCTTGAAAAATAATATAAATCGAAGATTCCCTTCACTTAAACTATTCGGAGAAAAAAGAAAAAGTGAGAAAATTTCTCACTTTAGTCAAGATAATGAATCAAATTCTTTTCTGTAAGGATATCTGAGTAAGTAAAGGATTCAACGTAAACATTAGCTTGTTTATCTCCTTCAACGTTCCCAAATTCAACGATAAATAGGGATGGATAAACCTCAATTAGCTTACCCAATCTATTTTTTTGGCGCTTACGACCATTCTCCAAAGTCATTTCTACGACTTGTCCCTCATGTGCCTTGATTTCTTCTTTGATTTTTTTCATCTTGGCAACATCTGTAAATGCATCTGACATCTTATGCCTCCCTCTTTGAGATACTTGAAAATTTATTGTATTCTTTTTGGAAAATTAATTCCACCGTTCCACGAGCTCCACTACGGTTTTTCTCGATAATAACTTCTACCTTATTATTCGGTATGCCTTCCTCTTCTTCACCACCACGCTCATAGTAATCGTCGCGATAAAGAAAGGCTACGATATCAGCGTCCTGCTCAATAGACCCAGATTCACGAATATCAGACAAGACCGGTCTCTTATCCTGACGTTGTTCTACACCACGAGAAAGCTGACTTAGAGCGATTACTGGAACCTTCAGTTCCTTAGCTAAAATTTTCAACTGACGTGAAATTTCTGAAACCTCTTGTTGACGATTTTCCCGACCAGTTCCCGTGATAAGCTGCAAATAGTCTATTAAAATCAAACCAAGATTTCCAGTTTCTTGAGCCAGTTTACGAGAACGAGAACGAATCTCTGTAATCCGAATCCCTGGCGTATCATCGATATAGATACTTGCATTAGCTAGATTCCCTTGAGCAATGGTATATTTTTGCCACTCCTCATCAGTCAATTGACCCGTACGGATAGAATGCGATTCCACCAAACCTTCTGCCGCCAACATACGGTCCACTAGACTTTCCGCACCCATTTCGAGTGAAAAAATAGCAACTGTTTTGTCCAACTTAGTCCCAATATTCTGAGCAATATTCAAGGCAAAGGCTGTCTTACCAACCGCCGGACGAGCTGCTAAGATAATCAACTCCTCCTCATGAAGACCAGTCGTCATATGATCCAAATCACGATAACCTGTCGCAATACCTGTAATATCGGTCGTTTGTTGCGAGCGAGCTTCCAGATTTCCAAAGTTGATATTCAACACATCTCGAATGTTCTTAAATCCACTTCGATTAGCATTTTCGCTGACATCAATCAGGCCTTTTTCTGCCTGAGCAATGATTTCATCAGCTGGTTGCGAAGCCTCGTAAGCTTGATTGACAGACTCTGTCAACTTGGAGATTAATCGACGTAGCATGGCCTTCTCTGCAACAATCTTAGCATAATACTCCGCATTAGCAGAAGTTGGCACAGAATTGACAATCTCAACCAGGTAAGACAGGCCACCAATATTCTGTAAATCACCTTGATTATCAAGAATGGTACGAACCGTTGTTGCATCTATAGCATCGCCACGATCGGATAAATCGACCATAGCTTGGAAAATCAAACGATGGGCATACTTAAAAAAGTCCCGAGATTCAATATATTCTCGCACAAAAACAAGCTTACTCTCGTCAATAAAGATAGCCCCTAAAACGGATTGCTCAGCTAAGATATCTTGAGGTTGTACTCGTAACTCTTCTACTTCTGCCATCAGACTTCCCTTCCTTTTACAATCTTGTCAAGAAAGTGTAAATTTACCCTTCTTTCACACGAAGATTGATTACACTTGTAATATCTTGATAGATTTTCACTGGTACATCAATCAAACCAACTGCTCGAATCGGAGCTTGTACTTGGATATGACGTTTATCAATCTTAATTCCAAATTGCTTTTGCAATTCTTCTGCAATTTTCTTATTGGTAATGGAACCAAAGGTACGACCATCTGGACCAACTTTTTCAACAAATTCTACAATAGTTTCCTCTGCTTCTAGTTGGGCTTTAATTGCTTTTGCTTCTGCAATCATCTCAGCGTGAGCTTTCTCTTCTGATTTTTGTTTACCACGAAGTTCACCTACAGCTTGAGCAGTTGCTTCTTTTGCTAAATTCTTTTTGATAAGAAAGTTTTGTGCATACCCTGTTGGTACTTCCTTAATTTCGCCTTTTTTACCTTTTCCTTTAACATCTGCTAAAAAGATTACTTTCATTCTTCTTTCTCCTTTTCCTTTATTTCATTTAATACAATTTCTGTCAGTTTTTCACCTGCTTCTGACAAGGTTACATCTTTAATTTGAGCTGCTGCCAAATTAAAGTGGCCTCCACCTCCCAGCTCTTCCATAATCCGTTGTACATTCAGCTTACTACGACTGCGAGCTGAGATAGAGATAAATCCTTGTGTATTCTTCGCAAGAACAAAACTCGCTTCAATACCTGACATAGCTAACATGGCATCTGCTGCCTTACTAATAACAACTGTATCATAACATTTCGAGTCCTTAGCCTCTGCTATTAGTACATCTGAACCTAATTTACGCCCCTGTAAAATCAATTCATTGACCTCACGATATTCTTCAAAATCTGTCGCAGCAATTTCTTGGATAGCAATACTATCACTTCCTCTCGTTCTGAGATAGCTAGCAACATCAAATGTCCGACTAGTCACTCGTGAGGTGAAATTTTTAGTATCCAACATCATACCAGCCATTAAAACACTTGCTTGCATACGACTCAAACGATTTTTCTTAGAATTCTGGAACTGAATCAATTCCGTTACCAACTCACTGGCACTACTTGCACCACTTTCGATATAAGTAATAACCGCATTATCTGGAAAATCCTGATCCCTTCTGTGGTGGTCGATGACGATGGTTTGGGTAAATAAATCATAAAAATCTTTTGATAAAGTTAAAGCTGTCTTTGAATGGTCTACAAGAATCAACAAAGAACGATTGGTCACCATCCCCATTGCGTCCTTAACAGACAACAACTTTGTAACTCCTTCTTTTTCTAAGAATGAAACAGCTCGTTCAATATCCGGCGACATTTGTTCTTCGTCATAAATAGCATAACTATTTTCAGTCACATTGCTGGCAAACAAGTGCATACCTACAGCAGAGCCAAGAGCATCCATATCTAGATTTTTGTGACCAACTACAAAAACCTGATCCACACTACGAATCTTATCTGAAATAGCCGTCATCATAGCACGCGTACGAGTCCGTGTACGTTTGATTGAGGCAGCAGACCCACCACCAAAATAAACTGGATTTTTCGTTTCGTCGTTTTCCTTAACAACCACTTGGTCGCCACCACGCACTTCAGCCAAGTTCAAGTTGAGCAATGCAACTTTCCCTATCTCATCATGATTTCCATCACCATAAGAAAATCCCATACTTAAGGTCAAAGGCAACTGTCTCTGTTTCGCCTCTTCTCTGAATGCATCAATAACAGAAAATTTATCATTCATCAAGCCCTCAAGCACCGTGTAGTCCGTAAACAGATAAAAACGATCCATACTTACTCGACGGGAGAACATGGCGTGCTTCCCAGCAAATTCTGAAACAAAATTGGCTACAAAACTGTTAATATGACTAATGTCAGACTCCGATGTCGCATCTTCTAAATCGTCATAGTTATCAACGGAAACAATTCCAATAACCGGACGACTCGTCACTAACTCAACAGTCGCTTCGTATTCTCCAGACACATCAAAGAAGTAAAGAACACCAGATACCTTGTCCATATGAACCGAATAGCGAGTCTCACCCAAGGTGGCATAAGAACCTGGATTCCCCACAGACGCCTTTATAATTGTTTGAATTAATGCAACATCAATCTCCCCCACTTCATTAGTCAAAATCAATTCAGCGTAAGGATTGAACCATTCAACTTCACCTGACGATAAGTCTAGTTTAATAACTCCGACAGACATCTGTTCTAACAAAGTTGTCAAACTATCTTCAGCTTGGTGGTTTACATACTGGATTTGTTCTACTTCACTCTTTGAGTAGTAGTCTCTCTGATGGATGAATAGTAAAATATATGAACCCAAAATAAGTAGCAAAAGAAATAGCGTTACCAGTGTATTCGTTACAAAAACAAGTTGCACAGATAGCACTCCGAACGCCACTATTCCTAATATTAAGGGGAAAATAGGACTTACATAAAATTTTTTCATTCCAAACCTCTTGGCACCCATTATACCATAATAACCACTAAAAAGCGACTTTTTAAAAGTGTAATCAGTAATTCTATCAATTATAAGAAAAAGGAGGTTTACAATTTAGTAAACCTTCCTTTACACATATTGAAATTAAGATTCTTTAACTTCTAACAAGCCAATCTCGCCATCTTCACGACGATAAATCACATTGGTTGTCTGATCTTCAACATCCACATAGATAAAGAAATCATGTCCCAACAAATCCATCTGTAGAATAGCTTCTTCCAAATCCATTGGTTTTAAATCAATTTGTTTTGAACGAACAACTCTGGATTGGGCAACATTTGTATCTTCCACCAAAGCATCTGTAAATAATTGACTAGTTGCTACCTTGTTTTTATTTTTACGCTCGATTTTTGTTTTATTTTTACGAATCTGACGTTCAATTTTATCGGTTACAAGGTCAATTGAACCATACATATCTTGAGACACATCTTCTGCACGAAGAGTAATTGAACCAAGTGGAATCGTCACCTCCACTTTAGCAGTTTTTTCACGATACACCTTCAAGTTAACTCGAGCATCCAACTCTTGTTCAGCTTGAAAATACTTTTCGATCTTTTCGAGTTTAGAAACTACATAATCACGAATTGCTTCTGTTACTTCTAGGTTTTCACCACGGATACTATACTTAATCATATGAGTACCTTCTTTCTAAACATTTTTGTTTTTCTGATTTCATTATAACGCTTTCATTTTATTTTTGCAAATTTTTTCCTCATCTTACAAGGGAAAATGTTTTTACATCCTCAGCACCAGCTTCTTCCAACAGTTTCTTCACACGATTTATAGTTGTTCCAGTAGTATAGATATCATCTATAAGTAGGATTTTTTTAGGAATAGTGACTCCACTTTTGACAAAGAAGGGAAGTTCTGTTGCCAAGCGTTCTGAACGATTTTTGGAAGAACTAGCTCGCTCTTCTCTCTTCTCTAGTAAGTCTTGAAAAGAGAACCCTGCTGCTTCAACTAAACCTTTAACCTGGTTAAATCCCCTCTCGAGCAATCTTTCCGGACTTAGGGGAATTACAACAAATTGATACTCTTTGTACTTTTTTAACTCCTCACTTAAAACTGAAGCAAAGACTTTTCTTAAAAGGAAGTCTCCATCAAACTTATACCGACTGAAAAAATCCTTCATAGCTTGATTGTAAATAAAAATCGCTCTATGACTGACTTCAACTCCTTCTTTACACCAAAATTGACAATCTTGACACTTTGTTGACAATCCTGTTTTCATACAGTTTGGACAGTTCTCTTCTCCAATCCTATCAAAAGTAGAATCACAATCTAAACAAAGACAGGAGGCATCATTCTTCAGAAGTAAAAGACTACTGAAAGTTAAAACAGCCTTCATAGTCTGCCCACATAATAAACACTTCATAGACCCGCCTCCTTATTCATCTGTTGAATTTCCTTAATTGCCTTTTTGATTGAAGCATTTAACCCGTCATGGAAGAAAAGCAAATCTCCTGTCGGTCTATCCATGCTTCGTCCAACTCGTCCACCAATCTGAATCAAACTAGATTTGGTAAACAGACGATGGTTGGCTTCTACTACAAAAACATCCACACAAGGGAAGGTAACTCCACGCTCCAAGATTGTCGTACTGATAAGTATTGTCAGTTCTCCATCTCGAAAAGCTTGCACCTGCTCTAATCGATCTTCCGTAACTGAAGACACAAAACCAATTTTCTCATGCGAAAATTCCTTCTGTAAGACTTCTTTCAATTGCTCCCCTTTCTTAATTTCTGAAGCAAAAATGAGTAACGGATAACCTGTCTTTCTCTGTTTCTCAATATAAAACTTTAACTTTGGTGACAACCGATTTTTCTCTAAACAGTGATTAAAATCCGATAACCAAACTGGTTTTGGAATAATCAACGGATTTCCATGAAATCGTCTTGGCAAGCTCAATCGTTTTAATTCTCCTAAACGGACCTTCTTATCTAACTCATCTGTAGAAGTCGCCGTTAAAAAGATTCTCAAGCCATTCTTCTTTACACTATTCTTGACAGCATGGTAAAGCGTAGGGTTGTCAACATAAGGAAAAGCATCTACTTCATCCACTATTAGCAAATCAAAAGCATGATAAAATTTTAACAGCTGATGAGTCGTTGCAACAACTAGTGGTGTTCGAAAATATGGTTCTGATTCTCCGTGTAGTAAAGCTATCTCGCAAGCAAAATCATCTTGCAGTCGCTTATATAGCTCCAAACACACATCGATTCTAGGGCTGGCCAAACAAACTGCACCACCTTCATCAATCACTTTGGCCACAACTTGGTAAATCATCTCTGTCTTTCCAGCTCCTGTTACAGCGTGAACCAAGGTTGGTTCCTGCTTATCTACCGCTTGAATCAATCCCTTTGACACCTTCTCTTGAAAAGGAGTTAATTGACCACGCCATTTAAGAACATCTTGCTTCGGAAAATCCTCCTGTGGGAAATAGTATAAAGCTTGATCACTCCTAATTCGCTTCATAATTAAGCACTCCCGACAATAGTAAGCACCGATGGGCAAATACCATTCATCTAAAATAGCACTATCACAACGTTGACAGAAAAGTTTCCCTTTCTCCTTTCTCATTGCTGGAAGTTTCTCCGCCAACTGACGTTCCTCTTCTGTTAATTCATTCTCCGTAAACAACCGACCGAGATAATTTGGATTTACTTTCATACTTCTTTATTCGTAAAAACCTAGCGCTTTAGATGATTTTTTAGTACAATTAAATCATGGAATTTAGAACAATTAAAGAGGACGGTCAAGTCCAAGAAGAAATTAAAAAATCACGCTTTATCTGTCATGCAAAGCGTGTTTATAGCGAAGAAGAGGCTCGGGACTTTATTACTGCCATCAAAAAAGAACACTACAAAGCTACGCATAACTGCTCAGCCTTTATTATTGGGGAACGTAGTGAAATTAAACGGACAAGTGATGATGGTGAACCCAGTGGTACTGCTGGCGTTCCTATGCTTGGAGTACTAGAAAATCACAATCTTACTAATGTCTGTGTAGTAGTGACACGCTACTTTGGAGGCATTAAGCTAGGCGCTGGAGGATTGATTCGTGCTTACGCCGGCAGTGTTGCCTTAGCTGTCAAAGAAATTGGCATCATTGAAATAAAGGAACAAGCTGGCATTGCTATTCAAATGTCTTATGCTCAGTACCAAGAGTATAGCAACTTTCTTAAGGAACATGATCTTACGGAACTTGAGACAAACTTTACAGATCAAGTCGATACGATGATTTATGTTGATAAAGAAGAAAAAGAAACTATTAAAGCTGCACTTGTAGAGTTTTTTAATGGAAAAGTCACTTTAACTGATCAAGGTTTACGAGAAGTTGAAGTTCCTGTAAACTTAGTGTAAACAAAGGAGAAAAATATGGCATTTGGTAAATTCATTCAGGGACTGGCTGGTAACTTTAGCGAGCAAAACAAAGAAACTCTTATCAAAGAATATAGACAATATCTACTAGAAAATGAAGAAATTCAAAGTGGATATAAACTGATTCGTGACTCAATTATATTTACAAATATCCGTATTATCTTTACAGATAAACAAGGCGCTACTGGTCGTAAGATGTCTATCAAATCAATCTTTTTAATGAACATTATTAACGTTGAAATGGAAACTGCAGGAGCAGGTATAGATGATAGTGAAATTACTATTACTTATTTAGAAAATGTCTTTCTAAAAGCACATAATGAGCATTTTAGTTCCCATAAATTTGAATTTCCCAAGAAAACGGATATCGTTCCACTTTACACCTATTTACTAGAATTAGCTTATCACAATCGCTTGAAAATTAACGGCTTAGACCTATGATATAAAAAAATCCTATCACTTCGATAGGATTTCTATATTTTACAAATGGTATAGATAGCGTTATACTAGAAATATCTTATACAAAGAGGTGTATTATGGCTATTTATAACAACATTACTGAACTAATCGGACAAACACCGATTGTTAAACTCAACAACATCGTGCCAGAAGGGGCTGCGGACGTCTATGTAAAGCTTGAAGCATTCAACCCTGGTTCCTCTGTAAAAGATCGTATTGCTCTTAGCATGATTGAAAAAGCTGAACAAGACGGTATTTTGAAACCAGGTTCTACAATTGTTGAAGCAACAAGTGGAAACACTGGTATTGGACTTTCATGGGTAGGTGCTGCTAAAGGGTATAAAGTCGTCATCGTTATGCCTGAAACTATGAGCGTAGAACGACGTAAGATTATCCAAGCTTATGGTGCTGAACTCGTCCTAACTCCTGGTAGTGAAGGAATGAAAGGCGCTATTGCTAAAGCTCAAGAAATCGCTGCTGAACGTGATGGTTTCCTTCCTCTTCAATTTGACAATCCAGCTAATCCAGAAGTACATGAAAGAACAACAGGAGCTGAAATACTAGCTGCTTTCGGTAAAGATGGATTAGATGCCTTTGTTGCTGGAGTTGGTACTGGTGGAACAATTTCTGGGGTTTCTCATGCACTCAAAACAGCAAATTCTAACATTCAAGTTTTTGCAGTAGAGGCAGACGAATCTGCTATTCTATCTGGTGAAAAACCTGGACCACACAAAATTCAAGGTATCTCAGCTGGATTTATTCCTGATACACTGGATACAAAGGCTTATGATGGTATCGTTCGTGTAACATCAGACGATGCACTAGCACTCGGCCATGAAATTGGTGGAAAAGAAGGATTCCTTGTTGGTATTTCTTCAGCTGCAGCTATCTACGGAGCAATTGAAGTTGCCAAGAAATTAGGTACAGGTAAGAAAGTCCTTGCTCTAGCACCAGATAACGGCGAACGTTATTTGTCTACAGCACTCTATGAATTTGAAGTGTAGTCTCCTAAATACACTTAGCCCTTATTATAGGGCTTTTTATTTATACCTTAAAAGTAGGAACATCTCCCTATAAAGATCGACTGCATAGAAAAAAGGAAGCAATTTGGCTTCCTTTTTATTATTAGTTATTCAAGGCTGCTGCCATTGTAGCTGCAACTTCAGCTTCGAAGTCGTTTGCAGCTTTTTCGATACCTTCACCAACTTCAAAGCGAGCGAACTCAACTACTGAAGCGTTAACTGATTCAAGATATGCTTCAACTGTCTTGCTGTCATCCATAATGTATACTTGTGCAAGAAGTGTGTAAGCTTGGTCAACTTTAGTGTTGTCAAGCATGAAGCGATCCATTTTACCTGGGATGATTTTGTCCCAGATTTTTTCTGGTTTACCTTCTGCAGCCAACTCAGCTTTGATGTCAGCTTCAGCTTGAGCAATCACTTCATCAGTCAATTGAGATTTTGATCCATACTTCAAGTGTGGAAGAGCTGGTTTGTTAACCATTGCACGGCTTTCATTATCTTGGTCGATTACGTGGTTCAATTGTGCCAACTCATCTTTAACGAATTGCTCATCCAATTCTTTGTAAGAAAGAACTGTTGGTTTCATCGCTGCGATGTGCATTGACAATTGTTTAGCAAGTGCTTCGTCTCCACCTTCAACAACTGAAATAACACCGATACGTCCACCATTATGTTGGTAAGCACCAAAGTGTTGTGCATCTGTTTTTTCAATCAATGCAAAGCGACGGAATGAGATTTTTTCTCCGATAGTTGCTGTTGCAGATACGTATGCAGCTTCAAGAGTTTCACCTGAAGGCATTGTCAAAGCAAGTGCTTCTTCATTATTAGCAGGCTTTCCTTCAGCAATAACTTTAGCTGTAGTATTTACCAATTCAACGAATTGAGCGTTTTTCGCAACGAAGTCAGTTTCAGCGTTTACTTCAATAACTGCTGCAACATTACCGTTAACATAAACACCAGTCAAACCTTCTGCAGCAACACGGTCAGCTTTCTTAGCTGCCTTAGCCATACCTTTTTCACGAAGCAATTCAATCGCTTTTTCGATGTCACCGTCTGTTTCTACAAGCGCTTTTTTAGCGTCCATAACACCGGCACCAGATTTTTCACGCAACTCTTTTACAAGTTTAGCTGTAATTTCTGCCATTTTGATTCTCCTATATTTTTTAAAAATAGGAGAGCCGGGCTAAGCCCCGCCCTCCTAGGTAATTACTATTTATATGAATTAAGCGTTGTCGCCTTCTACAACTTCAACGATTTCTTCAATTGAATCTGCTTGAGCTTCAGAAGCTACAAATTCTGCTTCAACTGCTACTGCATCTTCACCTTGACGTCCTTCAATGATAGCGTCAGCCAATTTAGCTGTGATCAATTTAACAGCGCGGATAGCGTCATCGTTAGCTGGGATGATTACATCGATATCATCTGGATCAGTATTTGTGTCAACCATCGCTACAACTGGGATTCCCAATTTTTTAGCTTCTTTAACAGCGATTTGCTCTTTATGTGGGTCAACTACGTACATCACATCTGGGATACGAGGCATATCTTCGATACCACCCAAGAATTTTTCAAGACGTGCACGTTGTTTGTTAAGAAGTGCAACTTCTTTCTTAGGAAGAACTTCGAAAGTTCCATCTTCTTCCATACGTTTGATTTCTTTCAAACGAGCGATACGTTTTTGGATTGTTCCCCAGTTTGTAAGAGTTCCACCCAACCAACGGTGGTTGATGAAGTATTGACCTGAACGTACTGCTTCTTCAGCAACTGCATCAGCCGCTTGTTTCTTAGTACCAACAAACAATACAACTGCATCGTTAGCTGCTGCATCACGCATGAAATCGTATGCTTGGTCTGCGTATTTTACAGTTTGTTGCAAGTCGATAACGTGGATTCCGTTACGCTCAGTGAAGATGTACTTAGCCATCTTAGGGTTCCAGCGACGAGTTTGGTGACCAAAGTGTACACCAGCCTCAAGAAGTTGTTTCATTGAAATTACTGCCATGAGTATTTCTCCTTTTTGTTTTTTTCCTCTTCTTAACTTCAACTCGCAAAACGACCCAAGGGCAACTGTTTCACAATTCATCAAGAATGAGTATTATCGTTCACACGACAAGTTTCATTTTACCATACTTTTCCAATATTTTCAAGTGATTTTAGTAGATTTTTAAAGTAGATAGTTTCTGCTAACTTCTCAAAGTAACTTCCACTTGGATGGCCAAAGTGGAAATTAGTTTGGGAATTTAGCATTAAATTACTAATAAAAACTCTAAATTTAAAGCATCCCAACATATACTGCTGGGATGCTCTAATAGCTAAATTTTTTAAAATTTAATATAGTGGCAAAATCATTAGTTTATTTTATCTACTTCGAAGTTTCTTACGAATTTTATAAGCTAGATTAAACAAAAAATATAATGAACTAGTTGGATAATTAAACTCACCAGCAAATTCCTCGATAGTAGGATTAAACTTGGATTTAAAGTTAATTAACCCACCCTCTAAATTGTTTTCAATTCCACCCATATTATGAGTCTCAGCCCCTCGTTCAAAAGAATGTTGAGCTGTCTCAAACCATGTAGGAATAGCAGGTTGATAGTGTTTAAATTCTTCATTCATTCCAGCATATAAGTTCTCAGAAGTTTTCCCAAATTCGATAGTTAAAGTACCAGACAATGGGACAATACTATCCCCTCTGTCAATATGGTTCTTAAGAAAAGAAATTTCTTCCTTTAATCGTTTTCTCTCTTGCTGATTCTCTTTTATTTTACCTTCTTTCGTTTTATCTGTAAACTTCTGCGCTGTTTTTAGATTCTTTTCGAATTGTTGCTCAACTTCTTTCAGTCTATTAGGTAGATCTAAATAGCTCAGTGTGATAAAGGAGTGATCAGGATAAGTATCCAGTAACTTCTGATAATAATCTTTGCCTCGTAAACTGATATTCTTGCGAGACTCTGTTTTCTTCATTAAAAATGAAAATTCATCTAATAAATCAAGTCCACCAAATTTTACTTCTAATCCTTTATTTCTTGCAGTTCGGATGGCCTGTCTAGTAGACTTAGAAAGTTGATCCAGTGAGAAATTTTCTTTATGAATATTAGCTTGAAAACGTGGTTGTATATTTTCTGCCATATCCTTTGTTAAGCCTGTCCAATAAACTTTATTTTTTTTCAGTTCTTCGACAATTGCTAAAGCCATAGAATTTTGGACAGTTTCTTGGTCAATAAGACCTCTACTGATAAATAAACTTGGGTCAAATTTAACCATTATTGCATGGCTTTTTTTAGCAAGTTTTTTCAACGTTAAAAGAACAAATTTCAGAAGTTCTTTATCTTCATAGTCAATTACTGGACCTCGTGGAATATAAAACATAGAAAGTCCTAATGGTAGCGGCTGAATTAAGATATTTGCTACTCCAACTAATTGATTATCTTTATAAAAGCCAACTCTCTCGTTCCCCCAAGTATCCTTTATCTTGGACCAATCACTACTCTGCAATAAATTTCCTTGAGGATGATTTTCTAAAAATAAATCCCACTCTTTAGCATCAACATTTATTTTATACCTAAACATAACTTCAACACCGACTCCCTTAGAAACCATTTTTTATTAACATGCTACACTCGTACTAAATCTCTACATTTCATTTTACTTTAATTAAATAATTATAAAAATAGAAAATAAGTTCAAGTAATTATATAATGAAATTAATTTTTCCAGCACTATACAAAGGGTGAGATTAATAAGATCTCACCCTTTGTATAGTAATAATCAGTATATTAGTTTGGATAAATGTATCTTACAGTACCTCTTGATGCTGTCGGATTAAACCATCCACGATAATTTCCGATTGGTTGAGTTCCACTTCCATCATAGTTACACTCAGAAACTTGAATACGAGTTGATGATTCAACTGCTGTAACAACTGCTACGTGACCGTATCCTCCATCATCCCAACATGCAATCGCGCCAACTTGTGGTGTAGAACCTGTACGGAAACCTGCAGCTGCTGCACTTGCAGCCCATTGACCGCCATTACCCCAGTAATCACCAGCCCATGGTGCTAAAGTTTTTACTCCCCATGTACATTGACCTACAGGATAGCTTGATGCATTTGTACTGTATGTCGGATGTTGTTTCACTGGTGCAGGAGTATAGCTTGTTGATTCCGCTGAAGCACTACTTGAAGATGATTCAGACGAACTAGATGACGAAGAAGTAGTTGATACTGCTTGAACTTCTGCTGTAAAAGTTGTATTCCCAGAAGCAACGACTTTTTGTTGTTGACTTGCTTGTTTAGCTTTATAAGCTGCTTCTGCTTCTGCAGCTGCTTTAGCTTCTGCTTCTGCTGCAGCTTTTTTCTCAAGTAAACTTGCTTTTTCATCCTCTGCAGTAGCCTTTTCAGCAGCAAGATTCAATTCTGCAGCTTTCAACTCAGCTTGTTTTGTAGTTAATGATTGAGCATCATCAGCTAGTTTTTGCTGATTTGCAATAACTGTATTAATTGCATCATTATTTGCTACTTGTTTTTCAGAAATAGCTTTTTTATCTGCTTTTTGTTGTTCCAACATTTTGTTGTTTGCAGATACGATTTCACTCATTGCAGCAACACGTGAAATAGCTTCTGTAATTGATTTTGAGTTTACAATTGTATTGATGTAATTTGTTGCAGCTCCATTTGTTTGAGCACTACGAGCTTGTTTTTGTAATGAATCATTGCGAGATACAATATTCTTAGAAAGTTCTGTAATTTCACCCTCAAGCTTTTTAGATTCTTCTTGTAGTCTATCATTTTCAGATTGCAAGTTTGATTGCTCTGTTTGAATAGCAGATACTTGCTCCTGAACTTGATCAACTTGTTTTTGGGCTTCTTGTTGTTGTGCTGTTAAGTTGCTAATTTTATTATCTTGAGCAGCAATTTTGTCATCAGTAGTTTCTGCATGCGCAGTTGTTAAAACAGCTGCTTGAGAAACCATTACTGTACTTAGTAAAAGTGACGCTAAGATTTTTTTCTTCATATTTCGTAGATACTCCTTCTTTTAAAGACATTACTAGTATACCAAAAAAAGGCCTAATGAATATTACGCCTTTGTTACATTTTTATTTCTTTCTTATAGGTAAAATTTTTCAAAAATAAACTGAAAAGTAATCATCCATATAAGGTTCAAAATCATTGATGGTACTAAACTATAGACTATAAACAAAGACATACTATCCACAGTTAAACCTACCACTATTGCAAGTATATAAGCTCCCATCTCAAATAGAAAAGTCATGACAATAATTGCCAGCATTCTCGTCCAACGATTCAATAAAATAACACTATTAAATTTATGGAGAAATGCCCCCAACAGGACAAATAACAGAGTCGCAATCCCTATCAAGTGGAAAAAGTAAATGTCATAAACCAAACCCACTACAAAACAATAGGCTAAATAGAGATACTCTGATACTTCAATCGTCTCAAATAAGAGAAACAAAAATAGAAAATGACTAGCTAACTGCACGTGGGGAAATAATGAGCCCAAAAGCTGGCTAATATGGGCATCAATTAGAACAAAGAAAGGAAGCAATAAAAACACTCCAACCCGCTTCAGCTGTCTCATTATGAATTCCCCACTAATTCTATCACACTCACATTATGAGTATCTGCACTCAATTTAACAGTTACTTCTCGTGTCAAATAGTCCGTACTATGCGTTGTAGCAACCACTTCACCAACAGGAATATCAGCAACATTAAAGTTTCCTAATCCACCAGTGGTCACCTTATCTCCTGCACTAATATCGCCACTACTATTTAATTGACTAATTTTGAGAACTTCATTTTCCTTGTCATAGCCAACAATAATCCCATAAATTGTAGTAGAACCATGTTGAATTTTAACAGAAATCTTATCAGCATTTTCCGTATTTGTCAGAAGGTTGACCATAGTAGAGTTGTCCTCCACTTTTGAAACACTCCCAATCAAACCACCATTTGCAATGGCTAACATATTCTCAGAAGCCCCTTTTGATTTGCCTGCATCCAGGGTCAATTCCTGCTTCCAAGATACCGGAGAACGCATAATAACATCTGCTGCCAAAGTCTTTGTGGCTTGCAACTTGGACTTCATATCAAGCAATTGGCGCAGTTGTTCATTTTCGGTCTTTAAACTTTCCGCCTCATTTGATTTAACTTCTAATTGATAAATCTGTTTCTTCAAACTTTCATTTTCATTATATGTTCGTGTCAAATGAGCCAAATCTGATTTGACAGAATCAAACCACTGAAAAGGTTTTTGTACAACTCTATCAACCAATGAGATTCCATCTCCTAATTTTGTCACAATTGTACTTGAATAAGTCGTCGCTAAGAGAGCTGACACAAGCAGAACAATGACAAAAACAATAATGACATATTTTGATTTTTTAAAACGGTTCATATCCCTACCTTTATATCAAAAACTGTTACAGTAATTTTTTATGAATTCCTGAAAGCTACTAAGATTTTAAGAAAAATAAGCAACAACCAAGTCCGAGAATAACAAGAATAGTAAGTGTATCCTTTCGTGTCCATTTCAGTTGTCGGTATTGACTTCTGCCTTTCCCCCCCTGATAACCACGCGCTTCCATAGCAATAGCCAAGGAATCCGCACGTTTTAAACTTGTCGCAAAAAGAGGAATCAAAATGGGAATCATAGCCTTCACCTTTTGAACAATGCTTCCTTCACCAAAATCCACTCCACGCGCTTTCTGTGCATTCATAATCCGCGTCGTATCATCCATCAAGGTTGGGACAAAACGCAAACTCATAGACAGCATCAAACCAATTTCATGAACTGGAACTTTCACACGCTTTAAAGGCGCTAACAAAGCTTCGACAGCTGATGCCAAACTTAAGGGCATGGTAGTTAAAGTTAACAAAGTTGAAAAGAAAATAATTAATACAAAGCGACAAAAAATAATCCCAGCTTGTTGCAAAGCATAATCTGTGATTTTCACAAACGAAAACTCAAATAAAACATTCCCATTAGAAATGAAAAACAGTTGAAAAATAGTTGTGAAGGCAATCAAGAAAAACATAGACTTCAAGCCCTGAATAAAAAATGAAAGAGATACTCCTGACAAGGCAATAAATATCCCTGTCGCTATAAAAAGAATTAGATTCGTCAAGGGGTTATTAGCCCAAAACACAATCAAAATCAGTAGCATCATGGCAAGCAATTTGCTACGTGGATCCAATCGGTGAATAATCGAATCCCCTGGGATATAACGCCCCAAAATCATACTATCCATTTAGCGACTCCTTGAACTCCTCTATCTTAATCGGTAATCGTTTAAATGACACGCCTCTATCAGTCAATCGTTTACAAAAGGCTGTAATTTTAGGTAATCCCAACTGCACTTCTTCCATAAAGACAACATCTTGAAAGACATCACTAGGTTTACCAAACTTAACTAAACGTCCCTTTTCCATCACATATACCTGGTTCGCATATTCAGCAACATCATCCATCAAATGTGTTACCAAGACAATAGTCATCCCTGACTGATGGAGTTTTTTGAACAAATTCATCAGCTCTTTTCTTCCCAGGGGATCTAGGCCTGCTGTGGGCTCATCTAAGACTAATATAGCTGGTTCCATGGCAAGTATGCCTGCAATGGCGACACGCCTCATTTGGCCACCTGACAGCTCAAACGGACTACGATTATAAAGTGATTCATCAATTCCAACCAGAGCCAGTTTCTCACGCGCAATCTGCTCCGCATCTTCTTCAGAAACTCCAAAATTTTGCGGTCCAAAAGCAACATCTTTCAAAACCGTTTCTTCAAAGATCTGATTTTCAGCAAACTGAAATACCAAGCCAACCTGTTTTCTAATTTGACGAATATCTTTGTTTTTAGAAGTCGAGGTGATTAAGGTATCAAAAACTCGTACACTTCCTTGACTTGGCACCAATAAACCATTTAAAAGTTGTAAAATAGTCGATTTGCCGCTACCTGTGTGCCCAATTAAAGCCGTATAAGAACCATCTTCAATCGTCAAGGAAACATCCGACAAAGCTGTTGAAGCTAAGGGAGTCCCTTCTTGATACGTAAAACTCACATTTTCTAGAGCAATTCCCATAGTTTATCCTCTAGCTCACTTTCTGTCAAATAATTTTCAGGCAAATCATAGCCATTCTGGCTCAAAGAATGTTTTAATTGATTGGAAAAAGGATCGTCTAATCCAATTTGATCTAAATCATTTCGAGAGAAAAGCTCCCTTGGACTACTAGTTGATTCAATTTCCCCTTTTTTCATGACCAACACACGATCACTCATGGCAACTTCTTCCAAATCATGTGTAATGGAAATGACCGTCATATCATAGTCTTTCCGAATTCCTTTCACTGTTTCAATCAGTTCTCTACGTCCCTCAGGATCCAACATACTCGTTGCTTCATCTAAGATTAAAATAGCTGGTCTCAGGGCTACAACACCTGCAATAGCCACACGTTGCTTTTGGCCACCTGACAGACGAGCTGGCTCTCTCTTTTTAAAGTCCAACATGCCAACCAAATCCAGAGCTTCTTCCACTCTTTTTTTCATTTCTTGACGAGAAAGTCCCTGATTTTCCAAACCAAAGGCTACATCATCTTCAACAGTCGCTCCAACAAATTGATTGTCTGGATTTTGAAAAACCATACCGATTTGACGACGTATATTCCAAACATTTTCCTCAGTCAAACGTTGGCCATCAATTACAATCTCTCCAGATTCCGCTTCCAGTAAGCCATCAATTAATCGGACAGTCGTTGATTTACCACTACCATTATGCCCTACAATCGAAAGCCATTCTCCACGTTTCACGTGAAACGTAATATCCTTCACATCATAGTATTCCTGACTTTCCTTATAGCGAAAAGAAAGATTTTTTACATCAATTATTGATTTCATTTCGAACCAAATGTCCCTTTAAATACATAGGCACTACCCTTGAAATAATCATAGCCAGAGTAGATAGTGAAAAATAAGGCTACATAAAGTAGAACTTGACCAAGCAAAGTCCAGTGTAATAGCAAGAAAATAATGGCAAACATCTGACTGAAAGTTTTAATTTTTCCAGGCATTGCTGCTGCTAAAACCGTTCCACCAGTTTCAACCAATAAAAGCCTTAAACCTGTCACAGCCAACTCACGACAGATAATCACTGCAACAATCCAAGCTGGAGCCATACCTAACTCAATCAGCATAATAAAGGCCGACATTACTAGTAACTTATCCGCCATTGGATCCGCAAACTTCCCAAAGTTGCTAACCACACTCCATTTACGAGCTAAATATCCATCTAAATAGTCGGTAATACTGGCAATAGCAAATATAATAGCTGCTACTATATGACTTTCTAGCGAATTTCCTATCGTTAAAATAAAGATAAAAATAGGTATAAAGAGAATTCGACCTATTGTTAAGAGATTGGGAATTTGTTCTTTTTTCATTCGTTTTTCCTTAATTTCTAGTAAAGGTTACAGTGATTTGTCCAGTTTGAGCTGTTAATTTCGATAAATCAACAGTCTGATTATCTACTGTTAAAACAACACCTTTGACAACACCTAAAGTAATGGTCACAGGATTTTTTGTTGAAACTGTTGTTTCCGCACTTTTATTATCCGGTGATAAGGTCACACCACCCTCAAGCTCACTTTCTGAAACACTAACCCAACTTCTAGCATCTGAAACCGATAATTGCAATTTTGCAGTTTCCTTACTTGTTTTATAAGCGATTTCTACATAATTTCCTTCACCTGATACACTTATAACTGGTTCAATATTCGAAGAGCTACTTGATGAATCACTACTAGTTGAAGATGGAGTTGCAGAACTAGTCGAGCTTGTTGCTTGGACTACACTATAACTAGACGCAGATGAACGCTCCGGTTGAGTCTGAATATAATTCCAAACATAATAAGTCACAAAAATGACAATCGATAGTGCAAAGAATATAAAATAAAATAAAGGTAAAAATGATGTCTTATTTTTCTTACTTGAACGTCTCCTACCTGTCAACTCCTCTTCATCAACATCTACTTCCTCATAAGTAATCATGCTCCCAGAATCATAAGCATCCAAAACAATTCTCTCATCTAGCTCAACTGCCCACGCATACTTTCTCAAAAAAGAACGAGTATAAAATGGACTAGGAAGTTGATCAAAATCATCAGCTTCCATTGCCTCCAACATATCCAACTGAATTTCTGTTTTTTTATGTAATTCTTCTAAAGTTAACCCTTGGTTGGTTCTAGCTAAACGTAAAACCTCACCAATTGTTTTTTTCCTCATACTTGTCATTCCTTCTTTCTAGTGTCGATTATGATAGGTTGCTATGATTTAAATATTGTAAAATCAACTATGTCACCATCATCTATTAAATGATGTCCAGCATCAAGGACATCCTCTAAAGTAATTTCCTGTAAAATTTTCGGCAAATCAAAGATTGTCTCACCTTGTCCAAAAGCATCATATTGCGTTGCAATAAATTCAAGAGAGTTCATGCTACTGAAAAATTCTCCAAACATCTCTCTTTTTATAATATCTAAATGTTCCTCTGTAATATCTAAATCCTTTGTGAAATTACGAATAGCCTTCCTAAACTGATGAGATAAAGCAACTGGCTCTTTTGTATCCATTGTCAACATAACAAAATGAAAGCGACTTGTTACTTCAACTTCAAGAGATAAGGACGCATCAATTTTACCTGATTCATATAATTTCTGAAAACGATCCGAAGTCCAACCAAACATCATTGCAAACAATATTTTTAATAAAATATGATGTCGATAGCAATCGGCCTCAGCAACATCTTGTTTACCTCTAATACCAATCGCTAGTTTGGGAGAAGATACTTCCATTCTCATACTGTCTGTTTGCTTTACATCTTGTAAAACAAACTTTTCTCTTGCTACATCCTGAACATCTAAATCTTCCAGTTCTTTTCTTTCAAAGTAGTCCTGTACTTGATCCACATCAAAATTACCAACTAAAAACAGAGACATGTTTACAGGTTTGTAAAATCTTGTAAAATTTTCTTGCAAATTAGTTAGATTGATTTGGGAAATGGACTCCTCACTGCCAACTATATCAGTTGCTAAAGGTGTACCTGGATACAAATTCGCTAAAGTTGAAAAGAATAAACACGAATCTGGATCATCTTGATACATTTCTCGTTCTTGCTGGATAATATCCTGCTCTCTTAAAATGGAACCTTCAGTAAAGTGTGCTGATGTTACCAATTCATCAAGTAAGTCTAAATTGTCTAAAAAATGATCCGTTGCTGAAAAAAGATAACTTGTTTTTGTAAAGCTTGTAAAGGCATTACTATCTGCACCTAGACTCGTAAAAGCCGACATCAAATCGCTAGCATCTTCTCTTTCAAATAGTTTATGTTCAATAAAATGAGCAATTCCTTCAGGATATTGTTTTACATCTCCGTCAACTTCTGTGACAAGCGTATCTACCGAACCAAACTGTACAGTTACACTCCCGTAAACCTCTTTAAATTCCTTTTTAGGCAAAAGAGCAACTGTCAATCCATTTGACAAACGAGTTCGATAAACCATTTCTTTTACAGCTGGATAGTATTTTTCTTCAAAAACAACCTTTGTCATTCTATTCCTTCCATAAAGTAAATTGCTTGTAATTTCACATTACTAGCTGCTCTACAAATAGCATCTTTGTCAACTTGCTCGAGTTTTGCAATCCAACCTTTAAAGTCTGCTGAAGATTTTCCAAGTAAGGCATTTTGATAAGCACGTTCAATCAATGAACTTTGATTATCTTGAGAAAGTAACAGAGACCGACGAATCATTTCCTTGGTCTGCTCTAGCTCAAGCTCTGTAAAATAACCTTTTTTTAAATCAAGCAGTTGATTATTCATCATTTTACGAGCCTGGTTCCGATTTTCTCGATCGATACCAGCATACATCCTCAAGAATCCACTAAATAAATCAAGCTGACTTGAAATAGTATAAGCCAATCCAGCATTTTCACGGACATTCGTAAATAGTTTAGAGTGAGCAAATCCACCAAGTAAACCATTCATTACAATCATGGGTAAATGTTGCTCATCACCATATTCAGAAGGGCAATGATAACCTAATTCCAAAATGGATTGTCCCACATTTTTCCGAACCATACCTTCTTGTAGGATATTGGAATAGGGTTGACAATACTGAATCTTCACATCTCCTTTTCGACCTTTAAAGGCAAATGATTCTAATACATTTTGAATTTCGACCTCATTAAAATTACCTAGGAAAAAGAAATCTATTCGATCATTGGCCAAAAATTCTTGGAAACAAGAATAAGAACTTTGTGGAGTTTCAGCTAAAATACGATTTCGTAAATCACTATATTCCAATTTGAGACGTTCATCATAAAAAAACAACTTATCTAATTCTTTATGTGAAAAATAAAAAGAATCATCCATATCAGCTGCTAAACTTGCTAGCAATTGTTTTTTCTCAATTTCAAATAAAGCCGAATCAAACCCATTATCAACTACTACGGGTGAAAAAAGAGTTTCTTTTACAAGTTCCAAAACCTGAGAAGTTAGCACATTTTTCCTACTTAAAAACTCATCACGAACATAGGTAAATATCAATTCTACAATATGACTTTGTCCTCTTCTGAAACAATTGGTTGACATATCTGTACCGTATAGACTGGCCAAGTGTCTTCTCAAATCTTGAGAAGTGGGATACATCTGATTAGCAGTCTCTAGCATACTCGCACTCAACATGCGACCTGCAATCGTATCGAGGGATAATGGAGCGGTAAAACGCACGGTAATTTTGTTCGTTTTAAACTTTTTTGATTGGATAAAATGTGTTGAAATTCCATGCACTAACTCCATGATTTACCTCCTTATATACAGACTTCTATTATATCACGAAAAACTGAAATTTTCTTGTTCTCTGTAACACTTTTGAAATAAAAATCGCTTACATTATTCCTTGTTTCTCTCACTATTTTTAGGAAAATATGGTATAATACCAAAGATTGAGGTGAATTATGGAATACAAATTATTTGAAGAATTTATTACCCTCCAAGCACTACTCAAAGAACTTGGAATTACACATAGCGGAGGAGCTATCAAATCATTTCTCTCTGAACATTCTGTTTACTTTAATGGGGAGTTAGAGAATCGTCGTGGTAAAAAACTTCGTATTGGTGATAAAGTTGACATCCCTGACATGAATATTGACATCTTGTTGACACAACCTACTTCTGAAGAACAGGATGAATACCAAGATGATAAAGTTGAAAAAGAACGAATCGCTAAACTTGTCAAGGAGATGAATAAGGGAGTAAAAAAAGACAACTCTAAACCTACTTCATCACCAAAAAGCAAACAAGCTCCACGATTCCCTGGTAGATAATCATGTGGCTACAACACCTATCTCTCAAAACTTTTCGTAACTACAAAGAGACGAAAATAGACTTTAATCCTAAATTAAATGTCTTTTTAGGACGCAATGCACAAGGTAAAACAAATATGTTAGAGGCTATCTATTTTTTAGCCTTAACACGCAGTCATCGAACTCGAACAGATAAAAATCTCATTCATTTTGATGAGGAACAGCTTCATCTTTCAGGTCTTGTTCAGAAAAAAACTGGATCCATTCCTCTCGAAATCGAACTAACACAAAAAGGGCGTGTGACAAAAGTGAATCACTTAAAACAGGCACGACTTTCAGATTATGTCGGACACATGAATGTTGTCTTATTTGCTCCTGAAGATTTACAACTAATTAAAGGAGCACCTTCAATTCGACGAAAATTTATTGATATGGAGCTTGGACAAATTAAGCCAATCTATTTATCAGATTTAACCAATTATAACCACATCCTTAAACAAAGAAATACCTATCTAAAATCAGCTCAAAAAATAGATGAAACATTCCTTTCAGTCTTAGATGATCAACTAGTTGATTATGGATGTCGTGTAATGAATCACCGCTTAGATTTCATAAAAAAACTAGAATCATTTGGTCGTAAGAAACATTTTGAACTCTCTAATCAGATTGAAGAGTTGTCAATATCCTATCAATCTTCTGTCAAGATAGCTGACAAAGAAAACTTATCAGAATCTTTCAAAATTGCTTTAGAAAAAAGTAGGTCCAGAGATTTATTTAAAAAGAACACTGGTGTTGGTCCTCATCGGGATGACATTTCTTTTTATATAAATGGGATGGATGCTAGTTTCGGAAGTCAAGGTCAACATCGTAGTCTCGTCCTTTCTATAAAATTAGCAGAAATCGAGTTAATGGAAAGCATTACTACAGAATCTCCAATATTACTGCTTGACGATGTTATGAGTGAACTTGACAACACTAGACAACTAAAATTATTAGAAACGATTTCTCAGTCAATCCAAACCTTTATCACAACAACAAGCTTAGATCATCTTCAAAATCTACCAGAAAATCTAAGTATCTTTACTATTCAGGGTGGTAAAGTTATTGTAAACCAAAATTGACAACATCGTAAAAGAACTCCTGTTTTCACGGGAGTTCTTTTCATTGTTTTTTACATAGAATAATTTGGTGCCTCATTAGTAATTTGTACATCATGAGGATGGCTCTCTTTCAAACCAGCACCAGACATTTCAATAAATTGAGCATTATCGTGTAGTTCTTTAAGGTTAGCTGCACCACAGTAACCCATACCAGAGCGAATACCACCAATCATTTGGAAGACAATGTCAGCTGCCGCACCTTTATAAGCAACACGACCTTCAATTCCTTCTGGAACAAGTTTGTTTGCTTCATTGATAGAACCTTGGAAATAACGATCGCTTGAACCTTTCTTCATTGCTGCGATTGATCCCATACCACGGTAAGTCTTGAATTTACGTCCTTGGAAGATTTCAGTTTCACCTGGTGCTTCGTCTGTTCCAGCAAACATTGATCCAAGCATAACAGCATTTCCACCTGCAGCAAGGGCTTTTACAATATCTCCAGAATACTTGATTCCACCGTCAGCAATGATCGTTTTACCATATTCACGCGCAACAGCTGCAGCATCATAGATAGCTGTTACTTGTGGAACACCAACACCTGCAATCACACGAGTAGTACAGATAGAACCTGGTCCAATACCAACCTTGACAACATCTACACCCGCTTCATAAAGGGCACGTGCACCCTCAGCTGTTGCAATATTTCCAGCAATCAAAGTACGATCTGGGAAGTGAGCACGAATCTCAGCAATTTTACGCAAGACACCTGCAGAATGACCATGTGCAGTATCAATAACAATCGCATCTGCCCCTGCTTCAAAAAGAGCCTCTGCACGTTCAAATGTATCTGAAGTAACACCTACTGCACCTGCAACTAGTAGACGACCAAACTCATCTTTAGCGGCATTTGGAAACTCAATAACTTTTTCAATATCTTTGATAGTAATCAAACCAGAAAGACGACCTTCTTCATCTACCAAAGGAAGTTTTTCAATACGGTGTTCTTGAAGAATATTCTCAGCTGTTGCAAGGTCTGTACCCACAGGAGCAGTAACAAGATTTTCACTAGTCATATGGTTTGAAATTGGTTGATTATAATCTGAAATAAAACGAAGATCTCGGTTTGTCAAAATACCAACCAATTTACGATTTTCAAGTGTTTCAACAACTGGAACACCACTTATACGGTAACGACCCATAAGCTCATCTGCTTCAGCAATTGTATGTTCAGGCGTCAAGAAGAACGGATCAATAATAACTCCATTTTCAGAACGTTTTACCTTACGAACCTCGTCTGCTTGTTGAGCAATTGACATGTTTTTATGGATAACTCCGAGACCGCCTGCACGAGCAATAGCAATGGCCATTTGACTCTCTGTAACTGTGTCCATGGCAGCGGTAATAATTGGGATATTTAAAGTCAAATTATCTGCCAATTTAGTTGTTAAATCTGCATCGTTAGGCAACACATGACTTTCAGCTGGAATAAGCAATACATCATCAAAGGTAAAACCTTTTTTTAAAAATTTAGTGTCCCAATTAGACATTCGAAGTTTCCTCTTTTCTTTCTTTTTGAGCTTGACTCTTTTTATATTGTATCTATCATACCATTCTATAAAAATTTGTCAAATGTTACAGGGGTAAATAAAAAACTATCTTTTCTTCGAGATAGAAATGATAGTTTCTTGTAAAATAAACTTATTTAAAGTAATGAAGTCCCATTGCTCCTTTAACCTCAGATAGGGTTTGACCTGCAACTTCACGCGCTCTTTCACTACCTTTTTGAAGCATATTATAAACTTCTCCCATATCCTTAGCAAATTCAATACGGCGCTCACGAATAGGACCCAGTTCACGTTCTAATATTTCAAGTAGATAACGCTTGGTCTTCACATCACCAAGACCACCTCGTTGATAATGTTCTTTCATGTCAGTAATTTCTTGAGCATCTTCTGGACGACCAAAAACATCTAGATAATGGAAAACCATATTTCCCTCAATCTTACCTGGATCTTCCACTCGAATATGATCTGGATCTGTATACATACTCATTACTTTTTTACGCAAAGTATCCGCATCATCAGCTAAATAAATACCGTTATTAAGGGACTTAGACATTTTAGCATTTCCATCTAAACCAGGCAAACGCCCTGCTCTCTCATTTTCTGGATAAATACCTTCCGGCTCTACCAAGACATCACAGTTATATGCATTATTAAAAGAACGAACAATTTCACGAGTTTGCTCAATCATTGGTTTCTGATCTGTCCCAACAGGAACATAATTAGCCTTGAAAGCTGTGATGTCAGCTGCTTGAGCTATTGGATAGACCAAGAATCCTGTCGGAATGCTTTCTCCAAATCCTTTCTGAGCAATTTCTGTCTTGACAGTTGGATTACGCTCCAAACGTGCCAATGACACCAAATTCATATAATACATAGACAACTCAGCTAATTCTGGAATTTGGCTTTGAATAAAGATAGTTGATTTATTTGGATCCAATCCAACTGCAAGATAATCCAAAGCAACATTTCCGATAGATTCTACAATTGTTTGAGGGTCTTTAGCATGATCTGTCAAAGCTTGTTGGTCAGCCAAGAACACAAACATATCATACTTATCCTCTTCCTGTAATAAAACTCGATTTTTGAGACTTCCAACATAATGTCCAATATGCAATTTCCCTGTTGGACGGTCTCCTGTTAAAATAATGGGTTTAATCATTTTATTCTCCTTCGATATAGTCCCTTCAATTATAGCATTTTTTTAATGAAATAACCGTAATTTATCAAAATAAATCAGTCTTGCTATTTACGGATTTGTGTAAAGTATACTGTAAATATAATTTACACAAAATTGACAGATAAAAATTTGAATATTTCCGTATTTTCTAGTAGAATAAATATATTACACATATAGGAGAAAAACATTGCTTACAGTATCTGATGTTTCACTACGTTTTAGTGATCGCAAACTTTTTGATGATGTCAATATCAAATTTACAGAAGGAAATACTTACGGATTAATCGGTGCTAATGGTGCCGGAAAATCAACCTTTTTAAAAATTTTAGCTGGAGATATAGAACCTACTACTGGTCACATCTCTCTTGGTCCAGATGAACGTCTCTCTGTTCTTCGTCAAAATCACTTTGACTATGAAGATGAACGTGCCATTGATGTTGTTATCATGGGAAATGAAAAACTTTATAGCATCATGAAAGAGAAAGATGCCATCTACATGAAGGAAGATTTCTCAGATGAGGATGGAGTGCGTGCTGCCGAACTTGAAGGAGAGTTTGCCGAGCTTGGAGGATGGGAAGCAGAAAGTGAAGCCTCTCAACTCCTTCAAAACCTAAATATCCCAGAAGAATTGCACTATCAAAATATGAGCGAATTGGCCAACGGTGAAAAAGTAAAGGTTCTCCTCGCCAAAGCACTTTTTGGTAAACCAGATGTTCTTCTTTTGGACGAGCCGACCAATGGTTTGGATATTCAATCAATTACATGGCTAGAAGACTTCTTGATTGATTTTGATAACACCGTTATCGTAGTATCCCACGACCGTCACTTCTTAAACAAAGTATGTACTCACATGGCCGACCTTGACTTCGGAAAAATCAAACTCTATGTCGGAAACTATGATTTCTGGAAAGAATCTTCTGAACTCGCTGCTAAATTGCTAGCAGACCGTAATGCCAAAGCAGAAGAAAAAATTAAACAATTGCAAGAGTTCGTTGCTCGTTTCTCTGCTAATGCTTCTAAATCAAGACAAGCAACATCACGTAAGAAAATGCTTGATAAGATTGAGCTAGAAGAGATTGTGCCATCTAGTCGTAAATATCCATTTATCAACTTTAAGGCAGAACGTGAAATTGGTAATGACCTCTTGACAGTAGAAAATCTAACTGTAAAGATTGACGGTGAAACTATCCTAGACAATATTAGTTTCATCTTGCGTCCAGGTGATAAGACAGCGCTTATTGGACAGAATGACATCCAAACGACTGCATTAATTCGTGCAATCATGGGAGACATTGACTATGAAGGAACTGTCAAGTGGGGAGTAACTACTAGCCGTTCTTACTTGCCAAAAGATAACTCGGCAGATTTTGCAGGAGGAGAGTCAATCCTTGACTGGTTGCGTCAATTCGCAAGTAAAGAAGAAGATGACAATACTTTCCTACGTGGCTTCCTCGGCCGTATGCTCTTCTCTGGAGATGAGGTTAACAAACCTGTAAATGTCTTGTCAGGGGGAGAAAAAGTTCGTGTCATGCTTTCAAAACTCATGCTCTTAAAATCAAATGTCCTTGTACTTGATGATCCAACCAATCACTTGGACTTGGAATCTATCTCAAGCTTGAACGATGGATTAAAAAACTTTAAAGAATCAATCATCTTTGCTAGCCATGACCACGAGTTTATTCAAACTCTAGCTAACCATATCATTGTCTTGTCTAAAAATGGCGTCATTGACCGTATCGATGAAACCTATGATGAATTCCTAGAAAATGCAGAAGTACAAGCAAAAGTTAAAGAACTTTGGAAAGACTAAATAAAACTTCAAAACTCAGTTGGGTTAACCAGCTGAGTTTTCTAACATTTTATGAGGTAACATGAAATTATTTTTTAAAACATATTGGACCTATTTTGTTTCTTTCATCATTCCCGTAATCATTATGATAGGAGTATATCTATCTCAAGGTATCTACTGGAATAGCGATACATCTCCACTATTAGGAGATGGGTTTCATCAATACGTTATTTTTGATGTAGCTTTACGAAATATCCTACATGGAAATGGTAGTCTGTTTTACACCTTTACAAGTGGCCTCGGATTAAATTTCTATGCCCTATCTAGTTATTACTTGGGAAGTTTCCTTTCACCACTAGTTTACTTTTTTGATCTAACTAATATGCCAGATGCTGTCTATCTGACAACTCTCTTAAAATTTGGATTGATTGGACTGTCAACTTACTTTAGTTTAAATAAATTATTTAAATCGATTCCTAAGCCTTTAAAACTAGCTTTATCTACTTCCTATGCTCTGATGAGTTTCACTGTCAGTCAATTAGAGATAAAAACCTGGCTAGATGTTTTTATCTTGATTCCTTTAATTATAACTGGTTTACAGCTACTTATCACTGAAAAGAAATTCCTATTGTACTTTACAAGTCTGTCAATCTTATTTATCCAAAACTATTATTTTGGCTATATGACAGTATTGTTTCTTATTTTCTGGTATCTCTGTCAAATTTCGTGGAACTTTAAGACTCGAAAATCATCTGTTCTTGATTTCATAGTTATCTCCTTTTTAGCTGGTATGGCTAGTTTGATTCTGACTCTTCCTACTCTATTTGATTTACAGACACATGGAGAAAAATTAACTGAAGTTACAAAGTTTCAAACTGAAAGTAGCTGGTATCTTGATCTCTTTGCTAAGCAATTCATTGGTTCCTTTGACACAACAAAGTATGGGGCTATCCCAATGATTTTTGTTGGACTGCTTCCCTTTATTTTAACTATTTTATTTTTTACGCTGAAATCTATTAAGTTTCACGTGAAACTTATCTATGCAATCTTCTTTACATTTTTAATTAAAAGCTTTTATATAGAAGCTCTTGATTTATTTTGGCAAGGCATGCATACTCCAAACATGTTTTTACATCGCTATGCTTGGATTTTCTCTACCTTGTTAATTTACACAGCAGCGGAAGTCTTAAATCGTCTAAGAGAAATTAAAATCTGGAACTTTTTAGTTTCGCTTTTTCTTGTAGTAACAGGATTTTTAGCTACCATCTATCTAAAATCGCATTATTCTTTTTTAACAGATTTGAATATTCTGCTTACTCTTGAATTTTTGGTTGTCTATTCGCTTTTACTCCTTGCATTTATCAAAAAGTTTATCTCTGTAAATCTATTTGCCATTCTAATCTCTTTATTTATAATGGTTGAAATAAGTTTAAATGCTTCATCTCAAATGGACGGAATTGCAAAGGAATGGGGATTTGCTTCTCGAAGTGCATATAGTAGAGATATCCCAGCTATGGAATCTTTCTCAACATATATTGAGGATCCATTTACTCGTACTGAGAAACTACAAACTCAGACAGGGAATGATAGTATGAAATTTAACTACAATGGAATATCTCAATTTTCATCTGTTCGAAATCGTTCAGCAAGCTCTACTTTGGATAAACTTGGGTTTAAATCCTCTGGGACTAATCTCAATCTCCGCTATGCAAATAATAGTATTTTGGCTGATAGTTTATTTGGTATCCAGTACAATATCTCAGACAGTCCTATTGATAAGTATGGTTTTAAAGATATCTATCAAAAAGATAATCTTACCCTATATGAAAATCAATACTCTCTTCCGATTGCATTTGCTAGTCAATCTGTTTACAATGATGTCAAGTTCACTGAACACACTCTAGATAATCAGGCCTCGTTTTTAAATCAACTTGCTAATGTCAATTTTGATTATTTTTCTCCAATACCTTATGAAAAAACTGAAAATACTGATGATTTGATTAGTATTAAAAGTTCTTCAAATGAGGATGCAGCAATCCAGTATCAAATTGAAGTACCAGAAAACAGCCAAGTTTATCTTTCTTTCACAAACCTTCACTTTTCTAATGACAAACAAAAGAAGGTTGACATTCTTGTAAATGGTGAAAAAAAGATTTTTACAACTGATAATGCCTTCTCCTTCTTTAATCTAGGCTATACAAAAGAGAAAAAAACTTTCAATATTCATGTTAGTTTTCCTGGAAATTCACAAGTATCATTTGAATCTCCTACCTTCTACCGTTTAGATACCCAAACTTTAACTGAGGCAATTCAAAAAATTAAAGAACAACCAGTAACGGTATCGACTTCTAAAAACAAGGTTTTTGCTAGATATGATGTTAAACAAGATACATCCATTTTCTTCACCATTCCTTATGACAAAGGTTGGTCTGCCTACCAAGATGGTAAGAAAATAGAAATTAAACAAGCTCAAACTGGCTTTATGAAAGTTGACGTTCCTAAGGGGAAAGGAACTATTACACTTTCCTTTATTCCCAATGGGTTTATTACTGGAGCAATCTGTTCCCTTACTTCTCTCTTACTATTTGTAATCTATCATCACAGACGAAAGTCATCTAAGGCATAAAAAAATCGACCAGTTAATCGGTCGATTTTTTTAATCTCCTTCCATTTTCTTAGGTTGATAGGCTAGCATACCTAAACCAATAAATAGTACTAATATCACAGCAAGGAAAATAACTTGGTGATGAATATTTCCTGTCATAGAGATTGTTTGTCGTAATCCCGAAACTGAATAACTCATTGGTAACCAAGGATTAATAGCTCTAAAGAAATCATTTGTCAAAGCAAGTGGATAAGTACCTGCACTTGATGCCAACTGTAATAGAAGCAAAATAAGAGAGAAGAAAGCTCCTATACGGCTATTCCATGTTGTTAATGCAGTTACCATAGACATAAATGTTAAGCTTGCGATAATAATTAAGAACAAGGTTCTCATTTCATGATTTGCTGTTAGACCAATAAGATGAACGCCACCATAGACTAAGACAGCGGCTAAAACAGCTATAACTCCATTTATCTCAAAGCGAGATTTGAACCAAGCCCAGCGAGTTTCAGGATGACGACCTGAAGGTAATTTAGCAAAAATCATATTTGTTGATAATGCAGCGACAAAGAGAGCGACTGATATCATATAAGGAGCCATAGCAATCCCATTTACAGGAACTTGATCATTGTCTGTTTTTGAAAGATTGAGTGGATTTGACAAAATCTCTGCATTTTTAGATTCTGTTGATGCTGATTTTAGTTGATTGCTAGCACTTCTTAAGCCTTGTCCTAGATCAGTAGTTCCTACTTGTAAACTTTCAATACCAGCAGTTAAAGTTGCTCCACCTTCAGCTAATTTTCCAGTACCATCTGCTATCTTCATAGCGCCACTTCCTAGTTGGGATGCTGCAGAAAGTAATTGTGTTGATTTATCTGTTAATTGATCAGAGCCAAATTGTAATTTAGTAAGAACTGCTATTAACTCTGGACTCTTATTGTTCAATTGAGCAGAACCAGATGATAGTTTTTCAATACCTGTTACTAATTCTGGAGTTTTCCCAGCTAGAGTATCCAAACCAGTTGTCAATTTTGAAGAGTTTTCTGTCAACTTGGTTGAGCCAGAAACCAATTGATCCAAACTTGTTGTTAAAGTTGTATTCTTTTCACTTAGTTGATTTACACCTAAAGAAATAGTATCCAATCCCTTAGTATACGCATTAACTCCATTTTCAATTGATTGACTTCCGGGAACTAACTGATTATCTACAGCATTTTGCAACTGTGTAAATCCACTTGACATAGATGTCAAGGAACTAGACGCTATAGGTAAAAGTTGATTTGCTTTAGTCTGTAAAGTAGAAAGATTAGAGACTGGTTGGTTTATACTTCCTAAATTTTCTTTTAAATCTCCTGCCGTCGTTAAAATTGCTTTTGCTGACTCTATCGTAGAATTAGAATTATTTGAAACAGCTTCAGTCAATTCTTTTTTCTGAGTTTCAGTGAGAGATTGATAAGTTGCTGTTGCTTGAAGATTTGTAAGAGTTTTCTCTTGCTCTGCTTGACTATTAGTCACAATAGTTTGAGCAAGAGTCGTTATATTTGTTAAGTCATTAGATATTGTATTTTTAAGATCAGTATTATCTGAAACTGTAACTGATTGGAGAGCCTTATTCAACTCATCTAAACTGCTTGCTAACTGTGTTATATCCTCTTTCTGTTGAGATGAAGTATTTAATTGTGTGGATATTTCTTTTATTCCTTTATTTAATTGAGTAATACCGTCTCTCAATGTATCTGATTGACTTGATAGTTGGTTTGTACCAACAGATAATTTGTCAACTCCGCTTGTATAGGCATTGACACCAACCGAAAATTGACTGAGACCTGAATTGAGTTGTGAAACTCCACCAGCATATGACTTCATCCCTGTATTTAACTGGTTGACACCTGCAACTAATTCTGGAGTTTTCGAAGATAATTGATTAAGTCCTGTGTCAACCTGTGAAACCGCACTTGTATAGTTCTGTAAACCATCATTAAATGTTCCTAAGCCACTATTCAGTTGCTTTACTCCTGTGACATACGTTGTCAACCCTTTTGTAAATTGATCTGTTCCATCCGAAAAGGTTAAACTTGAGCTAGCTAAAGTAGCAAGATTTGAAGACAATGTCTGACTTCCTACAGCTAACTGACTGGCCCCGTTAGCCAATTGTTCACTTCCATCGGCTGCCTTCGTTAAACCGGATTTTAAATCACCCATCTTTTGAAATAAAGCTTTCGTATAGGATTCGGTTACATTAGCAGAAACATTCTGTTTTAACTGTGTCATCGCAGAATCGCTCATCTTGCTGGCAATAAAACTATGACCACTTGAAGTCTGATAATCGATTTGCATTTGCTCTGGATGATTCGTTAAAATAGAAGCTGCTTTTTCAGATAAATCACTTGGTAAAGTCACTACCATATAGTAATCGCCATCTTCCAATCCCTTCTTTCCTTCATCTTCATCTACAAAATGAAAATCCAATGATTTATTTTGCTCTAAATTAGACACCATGTCTTTTCCTATAGACATGGTATTACCATTATAGGAAGCTTCTTTATCATTATTGACAACTGCCACAGGTAAGTCAGACAATTGACCATATGGATCCCACATTGATGACAAAAATATGACATTGTACAGAGCGGGAATAAGAGAAATCCCTATCATGACAATAATAAAGTTTGGTTTTTTAAAAATTGCTTTCCATTCTTTAAACATAGTTTCTCCTTTTTTAAACACATTGTCTAAAATTTTGATATAATAGATTATACAATAAAAAATATAAATTACAAGATAAAAAATCAATTTTTAGACACATAGTCTAATTTGTTTATAAGGAGGAAATATGCAAGAAAGTAACAAACGCTTAAAAACAAAGCGAACTATTGAAAATGCTATGGTACAACTACTGATAGAACAGCCATTTGATCAAATTTCTACTGTCAAGTTAGCAAAAAAAGCCGGAATTAGTCGTTCCAGCTTCTATACTCACTATAAGGATAAGTATGATATGATTGAGCACTATCAAAGCAAGCTATTCCATACATTTGAATATATTTTTCAAAAACATGCTCATCACAAAAGAGACGCTATTTTAGAAGTCTTTGAATATCTAGAATCAGAACCACTTCTGGCTGCCCTTCTTTCTGAAAATGGGACTAAAGAAATCCAAAATTTCTTACGAAATAAACTTCATATCATGCTCAGTACGGATTTACAAAAACGCTTTATGCAACTAAATCTAAATACCACTGAATTAGAATATAGTAGTATTTATCTAACTCACGCACTTTTTGGTGTTTGCCAAACTTGGATTGCACATGGAAAAAAAGAAAGTCCTCAAGAAATAACAGACTTCCTTATGAAGATGCTTGGTGATATAAATTGATACAAAAAAGGGAACAACACTATGTTCCCTTTTATCTATACTCCGCCAGTAGGACTCGAACCTACGACATCATGATTAACAGTCATGCGCTACTACCAACTGAGCTATGGCGGATAAAATAGTCCGTACGGGATTCGAACCCGTGTTACCGCCGTGAAAAGGCGGTGTCTTAACCCCTTGACCAACGGACCTTCTATCTGTAGCAGATATAACCATTATATCAATTTCTTGCTAATTGTCAATTACTTTTGAGATTTTTCTCTAGAATATCTTTTAATTTTCTAATTTTTAATCTTGAAATAGGACAACGATGGTCTTCATAGAAAACAATTTCTAAGTTTTTTCGATCAATTTCTCTGATATTGCCTATATTTACCAAAAATGACTTGTGAGGAGAATAAAATCTCTGAGTATGTTTGTCCTTTTCCTGAATATCTGTCATGGTACCGTAAAACTCTTTGGCAAAATTCTTACCAATAATGCGCAATTTATGAGAAACTCCTGTCGTTTCAATATACAGAATGTCATGGTAAGGAATTTTTAAATCATTTCCCTTGTAATTGTAGTCAAAATAATCTACCACATCTTCATTTTCAAGTAACATACTCTTCGTGTAGAAGATATTCTGCTCAATTCTCTTTTTAAATAACTCATCATTGATATCCTTATCAACAAAATCTAGGGCTGATACCTGGTATTTATAGGTTAGAGTCGCAAACTCTGATCGACTGGTGATAAAGACGATAATAGCATAAGGATTGTGATGACGAATAAACTGGGCAACTTCAAACCCTTTTTTCTCAATCCCATGAATATCAATATCTAGAAAATAAAGCTGGTTTACTTCATCATTTTCGATATATTCCTTAAACTCACGAACTTTTCCCGTTGTCTTGTATGATATTGGAATATTCGATTCTTTCGAAATTTCATCCAATATTCTCTCTAGTCTCACTTGATGTTCAATAACATCTTCTAAAATTAAAACTTTCATTCAAATTCCCTCTTAAATCTAATGATTTGTCTAAATGTACTGCCTTCCATCTCTGTTTCTAAAATAATATTATTGTACTTATCTAATAGTTCTTTCACATTATTTAATCCTACTCCGCGATTTCTTCCCTTAGTGGAGAATCCTAAAGCAAATAGATCTCCTGAAGGAGTCATCGTCATTTTACATGAATTCTGAATCACAATAACTGTTTCAGTTTCCATCTTAATAACTGCTACTTCCATCTGCTTTTTATAACTATCAGCCGATCCTTCGACAGCATTGTTCAATAAAACGCTCATGATACGAACCAAATCCAATAGTTCAATTGGGAGCTTAGTAATCGTATCTTTTACTTCCAGTGTAAACTCTACACCATTATTTCGAGCATAAACAATTGACTGAGCAACCAAACTTCGTAAAGCTGAATCTTCTATGTTGTTCAAATCAAAGTAAGTATACTTATCTGAACGGAGTTTGTGATTAGCTTTAACCAAAACTTCATTGTAAACTCTGTCAATTTCCTGTAAATTACCACTGTCAATTGCCATCTGCATGCTGACAAGCATCCCAGCGTAGTCATGTCTAAACCCACGTATTTCATTATACAAAGCAACAATTTCATCTGTGTAGTTTTGTAAATGTTTCTGTTCAAATTTCTTCTGCTTCAAAGCAATCTCTTTCTCCATTTGTTCTTTATGAGAATTCATTGCAAAGAAAGTCAAAAGTAAAGAGATAAAGACAATAGATGATAAAATACTTCCAAAACTATTCAAATGTTTAATCGTACTTACCATATCTGAAACGAAAGATACAATATGTAGCAATAGTAAAGCAAAAAATACTTTTTTCAAGAAAGGATAGAGATAATCTTTGTCAAAATAGTTTAGTTCCAAATGGAAATAAGTAATAATTTTTTTGATTGAAAAATAAGTTAGTAATAGAACTATAAAATAGAAAATTTCTTCATGCTGGGATACTAAATAATCTCCTATAATTGAAGATAACGTTACAGATATAAAAGTATGGGTACCATTATATAACAAAGATAATAGTATACTAATAAAAATTCCTTTGTATGTTTCATATATCTTAAATTTTCTTAAATAAAAATATATAACTAATGGAAATAAAAATTTAACTAAACTAAAACCACCTCTATATATCATACTAGCAACTTCTTCAAGTATAAAAACTGATATACCTGTGTAGCAAAAAACTATATGCTCTTTTTTAGTTATTTTACAAATCCGTTCATAACTTTTGCTAACGATAAAAAAATAAACAATAACTATCCCAAATCCAAATAAATTCATTACTCTTTCCCCTTATTTCATTACTTTTTTCTTGGGAAAATAAAATCACGGAGATATTTTGATATCCTACTATCCCCACCTCGAATCTCCTGCAAGTCTTTTTCCTTCAAGGCTACAAACTGTTCCAATTTAACTGTGTTTTTCATAATAAAATCTCCTAAAGTGTTTTTTCCTGTAAGCTAACTTACAAAAACTATTATACAAAATGGAATTTCATTGTAGATAAAATTCTCTCAACTGTCATTTTTTTCTTCCCAAGTGTACTTTTTTAAGAAAAAAGCCGGGAAAATTCCCAGCTTTGCTACTATATTGATCCCAGCAGGATTCGAACCTGCGACCGTTCGCTTAGAAGGCGAATGCTCTATCCAGCTGAGCTATGAGACCTAATACAGCTATTCTACCAAAAATCCAATTGAAAGTCAATTTTCTATTTATGATAGGGTGATCCCTGCTGAATCGTAAAAGCCCGATAGATTTGTTCAACAAGGACTAGTCTCATTAACTGATGAGGCAAGGTTAAGCGACCAAAACTAACAGAAAGATTGGCTCTTTTTTTTACATCCTGTGCTAACCCCAGACTCCCTCCAATAATAAAGGTAAGAGTAGAAAATCCTTTTATAGAAGCTTCTTCTAGCTGCTTACTAAATTCTTCTGAGGAGAAAGTTCTCCCTTCGATAGCCAACGCAATAACAAAATCACGGTCACCAACTTTTGATAAAATTCTCTGACCTTCTATTTCTAAAATCTTTTGATTTTCTGACTCACTGGCCCTATCTGGTGTTTTTTCATCTGCTAGCTCAATCATTTCAAGCTTAGCAAATCGAGAAATTCGTTTTGAATACTCTGCGATACCATCTTTTAAATACTTTTCTTTCAGTTTCCCAACTGTTACAACTTTAATTTTCATGACTCTATTCTAACATATTCTCTATTTTTTCACATCTTATTCACAAAATAAAAGGTTAATTTTAGCCGAGAAAACCACAGATTTTTGAAAGTTATCCACAATCTGTGAAAAACTTTTATTTTTAAGTTATAATTAAGCTAGTCAGTTTATACTTTCATTAATTTAAAACATATGGAGGCAAATATGAAACATCTCAAAACATTTTACAAAAAATGGTTTCAATTATTAGTCGTTATCGTCATTAGCTTTATTAGTGGAGCCTTGGGGAGTTTTTCAATAAACCAACTAACTCAGAAAAGTACTGTAAGTAACTCCAACAACAATAGTACTATTACACAGACTGCCTATAAGAACGAAAATTCAACAACACAGGCTGTTAACAAAGTAAAAGACGCTGTTGTTTCTGTTATTACTTATTCAGCTAACAGACAAAATAGCGTATTTGGCAATGATGATACAGATACAGATTCTCAGCAAATCTCTAGTGAAGGATCTGGGGTTATTTATAAAAAGAATGACAAAGAAGCTTATATTGTCACCAACAATCACGTTATAAATGGTGCCAGCAAAGTAGATATTCGTTTGTCAGATGGAACTAAGGTACCTGGAGAAATCGTCGGAGCTGACACTTTCTCTGATATTGCTGTCGTCAAAATATCTTCAGAAAAAGTGACAACAGTAGCGGAATTTGGTGATTCTAGTCAGTTAACCGTAGGAGAAACTGCTATTGCTATCGGTAGCCCGTTAGGTTCTGAATATGCTAATACTGTCACTCAAGGTATCATATCTAGTCTCAATCGAAATGTATCTTTAAAATCTGAAGATGGACAAGCCATTTCTACAAAAGCCATCCAAACTGATACTGCTATTAACCCAGGTAACTCTGGTGGCCCACTAATCAATATTCAAGGACAGGTTATCGGAATTACCTCAAGTAAAATTGCCACAAATGGAGGAACATCTGTAGAAGGTCTTGGTTTTGCAATCCCTGCAAATGATGCTATCAATATTATTGAACAATTGGAAAAGAACGGAAAAGTGACTCGTCCAGCTTTGGGAATTCAAATGGTCAATCTCTCAAATATTAATACAAGTGATATTAGAAGACTGAATATTCCAAGCAGTGTAACATCTGGTGTAGTTGTTCGTTCTGTGCAAAGTAATATGCCTGCAAATGGTCACCTTGAAAAATACGATGTTATTACAAAAGTAGATGACAAAGACATCGCTTCATCAACAGACTTACAAAATGCTCTTTACAATCATTCTATCGGAGACACCATTAAGATAACTTACTATCGTAACGGTAAAGAAGAAACTACATCTATTAAACTTGACAAGAGTTCAGGCGATTTAGAATCTTAATTGACATCTATGTAAAGAAAGCTTTACATAAGAGAAAAGATGTGTTAGTGTAGAATCATGGAAAAATTTGAAATGATTTCTATCACGGATATACAAAAAAATCCCTATCAACCTCGAAAAGAATTTGATGGAGAAAAACTACATGAACTAGCACAGTCTATCAAAGAAAATGGGGTCATTCAACCGATTATTGTTCGTCAATCTCCTGTTATTGGTTATGAAATCCTTGCAGGAGAGAGACGCTATCGCGCTTCACTTTTAGCTGGTCTAACGTCTATCCCAGCTGTTGTTAAACAACTTTCAAACCAAGAGATGATGGTCCAGTCCATCATTGAAAATTTACAAAGAGAAAATTTAAATCCAATAGAAGAAGCACGCGCCTATGAATCTCTTGTAGAGAAAGGATTTACCCATGCTGAAATTGCAGATAAAATGGGCAAGTCTCGTCCATATATCAGCAACTCCATTCGTTTGCTTTCCTTGCCAGATGCTATCCTCTCAGAAGTAGAAAATGGCAAACTATCACAAGCTCATGCGCGTTCTCTAGTTGGGTTGAATAAGGAACAACAAGACTATTTCTTTCAACGAATTATAGAAGAAGACATTTCTGTAAGGAAGTTAGAAGCTCTTCTGACAGAGAAAAAACAAAAGAAACTGCAAAAAAATGATCATTTCATACAAAATGAAGAAGAACAGTTAAAAAAACTACTCGGATTAGATGTAGAAATCAAAATGTCTAAAAAAGATAGTGGAAGAATCATTATTTCTTTTTCAAATCAAGAAGAATACAGTAGAATTATCAACAGCCTGAAATAAGGCTGTTCTTTTATTTTTTTATCTCACAAGGTTATCCACTATTTTTTTTCAATAAAAAGCTTAATAAATCAAAAGTTTCTGCTTTTATCCCCAGCCTGTGGATAAAACTTGGTAACATTGTGGATTATTTTTCACAGCTTGTGGAAAATTCTTGTTCTCTATGGTAAAATAGGTCTAGTATTAAACTTTTAAATAGTAAAGGAGGAGAAAGGATTGAAAGAAAAACAATTTTGGAATCGTATATTAGAATTTGCTCAAGAAAGACTGACTCGATCCATGTATGATTTCTATGCTATTCAAGCTGAACTTATCAAGGTAGAGGAAAATGTTGCCACTATATTTTTACCACGATCTGAAATGGAAATGGTCTGGGAAAAACAACTAAAAGATATCATTGTAGTAGCTGGTTTTGAAATTTATGATGCTGAAATAACTCCCCACTATATTTTCACCAAGCCTCAAGATACGACTATTTCACAAGTTGAAGAAGCTACAAATTCAACTCTTTATGACTATAGTCCAAAGTTAGCATCTATTCCTTATTCGGATACTGGATTAAAAGAAAAGTATACCTTTGATAATTTTATCCAAGGAGATGGAAATGTTTGGGCAGTATCAGCCGCTTTGGCTGTCTCTGAAGATTTGGCTCTGACCTATAACCCTCTTTTTATCTATGGAGGACCTGGCCTTGGTAAGACTCACTTACTCAATGCAATTGGGAATGAGATTTTGAAAAATATTCCTGATGCGCGTGTGAAGTACATCCCTGCTGAAAGCTTTATCAACGACTTTCTTGAACACCTGAGACTTGGTGAAATGGAAAAATTCAAAAAAACTTACCGTAGTCTTGATCTCTTGTTAATTGATGATATCCAATCGCTGAGTGGCAAAAAAGTTGCAACTCAAGAAGAATTTTTCAATACTTTCAATGTTCTCCATAGCAATCAAAAACAAATTGTTCTGACTAGTGATCGTAGTCCTAAACACTTAGAAGGCCTTGAAGAACGGCTTGTCACGCGCTTTAGCTGGGGCTTGACGCAAAACATCACACCACCTGACTTTGAAACACGTATTGCCATTTTACAAAGTAAAACAGAGCATTTAGACTACAATTTCCAAAGTGATACCCTAGAATACCTAGCTGGCCAATTTGATTCAAACGTTCGAGAACTTGAAGGAGCAATCAACGACATCACTTTAATTGCAAGAGTGAAGAAGATTAAGGATATCACTATCGATATCGCTGCAGAAGCCATTAGAGCTCGCAAACAAGATGTTAGCCAAATCCTCGTCATCCCAATTGATAAAATCCAAAATGAAGTTGGTAACTTTTATGGTGTCAGTGTCAAAGAAATGAAGGGAAGTAGACGTCTTCAAAATATTGTGTTAGCCCGTCAAGTGGCTATGTATTTATCTAGAGAACTAACAGATAATAGTCTTCCAAAAATTGGGAAGGAATTTGGAGGAAAAGATCATACAACAGTCATTCACGCCCATGCTAAAATTAAATCTTTGATTGATGAAGACGATAATTTACGTTTAGAAATTGAATCAATCAAAAAGAAAATTAAATAACTTGTGGATAACTTTCGCTTTTTTATCTTTTTTATCCACATTTTTTAAACAAGCTAAAAAACTTGATATGACTTGTTTAAAGTCTGTTTTCCACAGATTTCACAGACTCTATTATTACTATTATCCTTCTAATACTAAAAATAAATAAAGGAGAATCCATGATTCATTTTTCAATTAATAAAAATTTATTTCTACAAGCTTTAAATACTACTAAGAGAGCTATTAGTTCTAAAAATGCCATTCCTATTTTATCAACTGTCAAAATTGACGTGACCAATGAAGGTGTTACTTTAATTGGTTCAAATGGTCAAATTTCAATTGAAAATTTTATTTCTCAAAAAAATGAAGATGCTGGTTTGTTAATTACTTCTTTAGGTTCAATTCTTCTTGAAGCTTCTTTCTTTATCAATGTTGTATCTAGTCTACCTGATGTGACTCTTGATTTTAAAGAAATTGAACAAAATCAAATTGTTTTAACGAGTGGTAAATCAGAAATTACCCTAAAAGGAAAAGATAGCGAACAATATCCACGAATCCAAGAAATTTCAGCAAGCACTCCTTTGGTTCTTGAAACAAAATTACTCAAGAAAATTATCAATGAAACAGCCTTTGCTGCAAGTACACAAGAGAGTCGTCCAATTTTAACAGGTGTTCATTTTGTATTAAGTCAACACAAGGAGCTAAAAACAGTGGCAACAGACTCTCATCGTCTAAGCCAGAAAAAATTAACGCTTGAGAAAAATAGTGATGATTTTGATGTTGTCATTCCTAGCCGTTCTCTACGCGAATTTTCAGCAGTATTTACAGACGATATTGAAACTGTAGAGATTTTCTTTGCCAACAATCAAATCCTCTTTAGAAGCGAAAATATTAGCTTTTATACTCGTTTGTTAGAAGGTAACTATCCTGATACAGATCGTTTGATTCCAACAGACTTTAACACTACTATTACTTTTGATGTGGTAAACTTACGCCAGTCAATGGAGCGTGCTCGTCTTTTATCAAGTGCGACTCAAAATGGTACTGTGAAACTTGAATTTAAAGATGGGATTGTTAGCGCCCATGTTCACTCTCCAGAAGTTGGTAAAGTAAACGAAGAAATCGATACTGATCAGGTTACTGGTGAAGATTTGACTATTAGTTTCAACCCAACTTACTTGATTGATTCCCTTAAAGCTTTAAATAGCGAAAAGGTGACTATTAGCTTTATCTCAGCTGTTCGTCCATTTACTCTTGTGCCAGCAGATACTGACGAGGACTTCATGCAGCTCATTACACCAGTTCGTACAAATTAAGTTAAAGAGGTTGAGCCTAGCTCGCCTCTTTTATGATATAATCGAAAAAGAAAAGGAGAGTAGTATGTATCAAGTTGGAAATTTTGTTGAAATGAAAAAACCACATGCTTGCACCATCAAGTCAACAGGTAAAAAGGCCAATCGTTGGGAAATTACACGTGTAGGAGCAGATATCAAAATTAAATGTAGTAATTGTGACCATGTTGTCATGATGGGGCGCTATGATTTTGATCGAAAAATGAATAAAATTATTGACTGATACTCAATGAAAATCAAAGAGCAAACTAGGAAACTAGCCGCAGGTTGCTCAAAACACTGTTTTGAGGTTGCAGATAGAACTGACGAAGTCAGTAATATCTATACGGCAAGGCGACGTTGACGTGGTTTGAAGAGATTTTCGAAGAGTATGAGAACCCTTAGTTAGAGGGTTAGCAAGTTTTCCCTTTTTGTGTTATAATATTAGGGATTGAAATGAAAACGGAGAATGAGAAAATATGGCTTTAACAGCAGGTATCGTTGGTTTGCCAAACGTTGGTAAATCAACACTATTTAATGCAATTACAAAAGCAGGAGCAGAGGCAGCAAACTACCCATTTGCGACGATTGATCCAAACGTTGGAATGGTAGAAGTTCCAGATGAACGCCTCCAAAAACTAACTGAAATGATTACTCCTAAAAAGACAGTTCCAACAACTTTTGAATTTACAGATATTGCAGGGATTGTAAAAGGAGCTTCAAAAGGAGAAGGACTAGGAAATAAATTCTTGGCCAATATCCGTGAAGTAGATGCGATTGTTCATGTAGTTCGTGCTTTTGATGATGAAAATGTCATGCGCGAGCAAGGACGTGAAGATGCCTTTGTGGATCCACTTGCGGATATTGATACCATTAACCTGGAATTGATTCTTGCTGACTTAGAATCAGTCAATAAACGTTATGCGCGTGTAGAAAAGATGGCACGTACGCAAAAAGATAAAGAATCTGTGGCAGAATTCAATGTTCTTCAAAAGATTAAACCAGTCCTTGAAGATGGAAAATCAGCTCGAACTATTGAATTTACAGATGAGGAGCAAAAGGTTGTCAAAGGTCTCTTCCTTTTGACGACTAAACCAGTGCTCTATGTTGCCAATGTGGACGAGGATGTGGTTTCAGAACCTGACTCTATCGACTATGTTAAACAAATTCGTGAATTTGCAGAGACAGAAAATGCTGAAGTAGTCGTTATTTCTGCGCGTGCTGAGGAAGAAATTTCTGAGTTAGACGAAGAAGATAAGCAAGAGTTTCTTGAAGCACTTGGTTTGACAGAATCAGGCGTTGACAAGTTGACTCGTGCAGCTTACCATTTGCTTGGATTGGGAACTTACTTCACAGCTGGTGAAAAAGAAGTTCGCGCTTGGACCTTCAAGCGTGGTATGAAGGCTCCTCAAGCAGCTGGGATTATCCACTCAGACTTTGAAAAAGGATTTATTCGTGCAGTAACCATGTCATATGAGGATCTAGTGAAATACGGATCTGAAAAGGCTGTAAAAGAAGCTGGACGCTTGCGTGAAGAAGGAAAAGAATATATCGTTCAAGATGGCGATATTATGGAATTCCGCTTTAATGTCTAAAAAAATTAATGAATAGTATCAATTAGGTTGGAAAAAAATTCCAACCCTTTTGGCTTTTGAAAGGAAAAATAAATGACCAAATTACTTGTAGGATTAGGAAATCCAGGGGATAAATATTTTGAAACAAAACACAATGTTGGATTTATGTTGATTGACCAACTAGCGAAGAAACAGAATGTCACTTTTACACACGATAAGATATTTCAAGCTGATCTAGCATCTTTTTTCTTCAATGGAGAAAAAATTTATCTTGTTAAACCAACGACCTTTATGAATGAAAGTGGAAAAGCAGTTCATGCTTTATTGACTTACTATGGTTTGGATATTGAAGATTTACTCATCATTTACGATGATCTTGACATGGAAGTTGGAAAGATTCGTTTAAGAGCAAAAGGCTCAGCAGGTGGTCATAATGGTATCAAGTCTATTATTCAACATATTGGAACTCAGGTCTTTAACCGTGTTAAGATTGGAATTGGAAGACCTAAAAATGGAATGTCAGTTGTTCACCATGTTTTGAGTACCTTTAACAAGGATGATTATATTGGTATTTTACAGTCTATTGACAAAGTTGACGATTCTGTAAACTACTATTTACAAGAGAAAAACTTTGAAAAAACGATGCAGAGGTATAACGGATAAATGGTTACCTTATTAGATTTATTCTCAGAAAATAATCAGATCAAAAAATGGCATCAAAATCTGACAAATAAGAAAAGACAACTAATACTAGGTTTATCAACGTCTACTAAGGCTCTTGCAATTGCAAGTAGTATAGAAAAAGAAGATAAGATTGTGTTATTGACGTCAACTTATGGAGAAGCAGAAGGAATTGTTAGTGATCTTATATCTATCTTGGGTGAGGAACTTGTCTATCCATTTTTGGTAGATGACTCTCCTATGGTCGAGTTTTTGATGTCTTCACAAGAAAAAATCATTTCAAATTTTTTCAAAATTTCAAAGTATAGGAATTGCCAATAATTGTCATAATTTCTCCTATCTAGTCCACGAATGGGATTAATCCAACAGAACTACCTACGATAAACAATACAGACAGTGCAGGAGTCACACGCTCATCGCCCTTGAAATACACAATAGCCACAATTCTTAAAACTAAAATAGTAACTTTCATCAATCATGAAATCATTGAAAAATCGTCAACGCCCTTCAATTACCCTATTCTAACTCCAAATCAGAAGCGACCAATAACCTCATCAAACTTATCAAGCGAAATTCCTTTGGTTTTCGAAACTTTGAAAACTTCAAAAAACGATTTTTATCGCTCTGAACATCAAAAAAGAAAGGACGAAATTTGTCCTTTCTCTATCTTAGCTTTTCTTTAATCCACTACTATTGACAAAGAACCAATTTTAGAGTTTCTCCATTTACTCTAGTTGACAAAAACTCTATTTATAGTTCAACTTTAAATTTTTTGAGGCTTCCTAAAAATAATGAAGCACCAACAATAATGACGATTCCCCCTATCCATCCTAAGAATGGAACCAATGCAAGTGCAGAGCCAACAATTAATAAGACTGAGGGTGCAATAGAAATTCTATTATCATCTTTATAGTATATTAG